>CAMLGO010000103.1 GCA_946479665.1 uncultured Candidatus Saccharibacteria bacterium | reverse complement strand
CATATCGGATGCTTTTTTACAACTACCAACCTCTGTACGAACCAGATATCATCTATAGTTTCGCCCGAATGTCGGCAATCATATCACGCAGCTCAGCTGCCTTCTCGAATTCCAAGTTAGCACTAGCGAGCTCCATTTGCCCCGACAGATCCTTAATAAGTGACGCATATTCATCTTTTGGAATTTTCTTAAGATCAAGCTTCTTCGGTTTGTTTTTCTCTTTATCCGGGATAATAGCGCGAAGCCCCTCATCGATTTCCTTGGCAATACTAGTCGGTGTCATGCCATGCTCGGTATTATAGGCTTCTTGAATACTACGACGACGATTTGTTTCATCAATTGCCGCACGCATTGAACGTGTCACGTTATCGGCATACATATAGACCGTTCCCTCTTGGTGACGGGCGGCACGACCAATGTTTTGGATCAGTGCACTTTCCGAACGGAGAAAGCCTTCCTTGTCGGCGTCCATAATCGCCACCATGCTTACTTCCGGAAGGTCCAGCCCTTCACGGAGCAAGTTAATACCCACGAGTACGTCGTATACACCTAGTCGAAGATCCTTAAGGATATCACCACGCTCTAATGTATCGACCTCACTATGGATATAAGCCGTCTTGATACCTAGCTCAAGAAGATAGGTACTGAGGTCTTCTGCCATACGCTTCGTAAGTGTCGTCACAAGCACGCGTTGATTCTTGGCCGTTCGTGCTCGAATCTCACCAATCAAATCGTCGATCTGACCTTCAGTTGGGCGGATGATAATGTTTGGATCAAGCAACCCTGTCGGACGGATCACCTGCTGTGCCGGCTCGGGGCTACGGGAGAGCTCGTAGTCACTAGGTGTCGCGGAAACATAGATCGCCTTATTAATATGGCGGTCAAATTCAGCAAACGTCAGCGGGCGATTATCGAGCGCACTTGGCAATCGAAAGCCGTGCTCGACTAAGACTTCTTTTCGAGCTCGGTCACCGTTATACATACCTCGCACCTGCGGAAGCGTCATGTGACTTTCATCGACAAGCAGCAGGAAGTCATCGGCAAAATAGTCCATAAGTGTAGCAGGCTGCTCGCCTGGCTCGCGGTTAGTAAGGTAGCGGCTATAGTTCTCAATACCTTTTACAAAGCCTGTTTCTTCGAGCATTTCAAGATCATACTTGGTACGCTGAGATAAACGCTGGGCTTCAAGCAGCTTATCGTGTTTTTCAAACCACTCAACACGCTCCTCAAACTCCTTTTTAATCCCAGCGACCGCTCGTTCAACCTTCTGTTTCGGGGTTACGTAGTGGCTGCTTGGGAAAATAGTTATTTCAGCCGGCTCACCCAATATTTCTCCAGTCAACGGGTCAATGCGTGTAATGCGATCTATTTCATCACCGAAAAACTCTACGCGATACGCGACATCGCTACCGGCCGGAAAGACGTCGATCACGTCGCCCTTCACCCGGAATGTACCACGGTGAAAATCAATGTCATTGCGCTGATACTGAATATCAGTTAAAAGGCGAACAAACTTATCTTGCTGCCGCTTCTCATTCCTTTTTACGGTAATCGCCATGTCAGCATAATCATCTGGCGAACCGATGCCATAGATACAGCTCACACTGGCCACAATAATCGTGTCGCGACGCGTCAGGAGTGCCGATGTGGCGGCATGACGCAGACGATCAATCTCGTCGTTGATCTTGCTGTCTTTTTCAATATACGTATCGCTGCTCGCCATGTAGGCTTCCGGCTGATAGTAATCGAAGTAGCTCACAAAGTAATGCACTTCGTTGTCTGGGAAAAAGGCCTTAAACTCACTAAACAGCTGCGCCGCTAGTGTTTTATTGTGCGCCAGAACCAATGTCGGCACCTGCTGATTCTGAATAATGTTGGCCATAGTAAAGGTCTTACCACTACCCGTCACACCGAGAAGCGTCTGCTCGCGCTCGCCTTTCTCCAGCCCGTCAACAAGTTGAGCGATCGCACTTGGCTGATCACCTGTCGGTTGGTATTTGGTTTCGAGACGAAATTGCTGGCTCATCTCTCCTAGTATACTACGATCTTTGTCTAGCCACGACCGGCGCGCATTGAGCTCACCTGGCTGTCGGTACCATCATGAACAAACCCAGCATATTTAACATCAAGAGCGGCAATAACAGATGCGACCAAGCGGTCAGGATCGGTATCAAAAATGATATCTTTTGCGCCTGGTGCTTCAATATTCTTTAGCAACGTCGGCACATAATCAGCAAGACCGCCGCTACCAAGTAGCACGCCGCAGACTTTACGACTTTCGAGTGCTGTCGAAAGCTCATGAAGACTTCCCATGCGACCGCCGACCGTAATGATAGCGTCACTGCTTCGCACGAGGTGTACGTCGCGACCAACATATTCCATGCCAGTGAAGTTGATGTAGTCAAACTCTTTCGTCGGCAGTTTGTATGTGGAAACATGCTCGCGAAATGAGCTGGCAGGTGAAAATCCAACCGATACACCCTTGCGATCTTTCACGCTGAAAGCGCCCATTGCGGCA
>CAMLGO010000102.1 GCA_946479665.1 uncultured Candidatus Saccharibacteria bacterium | reverse complement strand
ATCACAAGGTCAGCCTGCTCAATCGCTGCGATAGCCGTTGGATTTGGCGCAGGGATCGGTATGAGTGAAAGTGTCGCACGACGCGGATCATGCTTGAAATAATCGGCATCAATAACGCGCTCGCCATGAAGCACAAGACTCGCTTCCGGCCATTCCATCCTCAGCCGGACATCGTCAAGCGTTCCCGGAACAACCACGCCGTTGATACGGAGGATCTCAGAAGCTGTTTCAACCGCTTCGGCAAAGCTTCCAGTTGTCTTTTCGAGCGCTGTCAAAAGGATGTTGCCGAATGAGTGTCCACCAAATGTCCCCTCTTCGAATCGATAGCTAAACAGATCACGAATTTTTGCAGAGTTGCTTAGCGCGACAAGACACTGACGCACATCACCCGGAGGCAATGCCCCAAGTTCATCTCGAAGCACACCGGTACTGCCACCGTCATCTGCCATGTTCACGATTGCGGCAACTCGATTCGTATACTTCTTAAGTTCACTGAGCATCGTGAAGCTTCCCGTGCCGCCACCGATAACTGCGATTTTAATCTCGACTTTTCCAAATGGCTCGTTCATATTATTTTGCCTCTCGTATATGCTTAATTACTCTTCCAAACCAAACCGCACTCGGCCGCAAGGCCCGCGCACCAGTTTTGTAGTCAACCTCAGCTAGGCCAAAGCGCGGCCATTTGCCATGCGCCCACTCAAAGTTATCCATCAAGCTCCAGTGAAGATAACCTTGAATATCAACTCCGCTATCAAGCGCCCGCTGCATGCCAGCAAGCGTCTGTGTAATCCACCACTGACGCTGCTCATCACTTTGATCAGCGAGGCCATTTTCAGTGACGATAATTGGCAAATGATACTTCTCGTACAGCCGTTCGAGTGCAAATTCAATATTCGCCGGGCTCAGATCCCAGCCCAAGTCACTCACCTTCTGATCAGGATTGTGCACGCGATAACCATACACACGATTGCTAAAGTAATAATTAACACCTAGAAAATCGCAGTGATTGACCACTTTTTTCAAGAAATAATCATCCTGTAAATATTGCAGAATTGCCGCACTGGCATGACTCAGCCACGCCGTGTCTCCGGCATACGAATACGCCGAATTTTTGGCGATTGAGACTTTATAACGCCGATTCATACTGTGGAGCCGCTTCGCCACCTGTTTATGTGCATATGCCAAGTTGCCAAGTACTCGCCATAGCTGCCAGTTGCTCATCTGGTTCGGTGGCCAATTGCCCGCCTTGTAACTCTCGTGCGCATAAATATCCGGCTCATTAATCGTGATGATAAATCGGATATCCTTACCAAGCTCGCTTACGATCTTCTCGGCAAAGCGAGTAAAGTAAGCAACATTTGAGCGTTTTTCGAAACCACCCTTCTGGCTGAACCAAACGGGTAACGTGAAGTGAAATAACGTCATGACGGGCTCGATATTACGCTTTTTTAACGCCGCAACGTAGCGCTTGTAGTGGTCGATCGCAGCCGGATCCCACACACCCTCCTCGGGCTCAATTCGTGACCATTCAACGCTAAAACGGTACGCGTTCATGTGCATTTTCTTAAGCAGATCAAAATCTTGCTCGTACGCATCATAATGATTTGCCAGCGCTCCAGATACGTAATTATCAGGCTGTTTAGCCGCAGTCTTTATTGCAGGCCAATTATCGAGATCGTGAAACTGGTATTCTGCCTGGGCGGCTTTTGCCTTGGCATTTTCAAGTTCCCAGACCGACCATTGATTGTGATTATTTCCCTCTACCTGATGAGCCGCCGTGGCCGCGCCCCAGAGGAAATGTTTTGGAAACTGTAATTTTGATTTTGGCTGTTTCTGCATAAACTACCTCTTAGTATACCACTCCGGCGACCGACGCCTCAGCCACATCCCTAAGAGACAGCATCCTCACCAAAGTGTTTTTGTAGGCGCATTGTAATCGAACCCTCGTGACGACCAAGTAAATCGCTAAGATCTTTCACGCTTTTACCGTTTTGGAATTCCTGCTTCAGTACCGCGTCATCCGCTGTCTGCCATGGCCGGTACGCATTCGGGTACATCTCGCGCATCTTAGCGATTTTCTCCGACCAACCAGATGAAGTTTCCTTTTTCACTTTCGGCACATCGTGCTTGCGTGTCTTAGCCTGTTCCGCCAAATGAGCAAATTTCTTCGTATCATCCGCAGCTCGTTGGCGCAAACGTCCATCGATGGTCTGCGCATCCTCGCTTACCTGGAGGGCGGTTCGATTGATACCGTGTAAATATAAGTTGTGCAAATTTTTTACTCGACTAAGCGCCACGTAACCCATGCCTTCAACAAAGGCTTTACGAAGGTCGATTCGTGCAGCGTCGAGTGTCATCCCCTGTGACTTGTGTACGGTAATCGCCCACGCAAGACGCAGTGGAATCTGTGTAATCCCCGCCCGTTTTTTATCGCCATCGCGTAGCTCCCAGGTATCAGGCACCATACTTACAGTCCGTCCACTTCTAAACTCGACAACAGGATACTCTGTGGACGGCTCAAAATCAATCACCGTACCAATGCTGCCATTGGCATAGCGACGGTCTGTTGCGTTTTTAACCGCCATCAGCAGAGCGCCTTTTTTGAGTCGAAGCGT
>CAMLGO010000101.1 GCA_946479665.1 uncultured Candidatus Saccharibacteria bacterium | reverse complement strand
GCAAAGAATGTCGAGCAAGAGATCGCCATCTTCAGCAAAGGAGTACACGAGGCTGACAAACTTAGGACAAGAATAGCGGCTGCACACAAGGCAGTGAATGACGAGTTCGCTGCCGAGCTAAGCCGGCTCGATGCACTCGATACTCAAAATGAAGCGCGGCACCGAAAGATAATCACCATGGCTACGGAAGGAGATAATTGGGAGAAGCTAGCCGAAAAGGATAGCAAAAGCATCGTTTTCCGCAGTGGTACGATCCATCGACGCTTCACACCAGAGGCCCTCGTATTCGAGGTTAAGGACGAGGTTGTCATCAAAGAACTCCGACGCCTCGGAATGCTCACGCGGTTTACCCAGCAAACTCGCACGATCAATAAGGTGCTCCTTAAGAAGTCTCGTGACGTTGTCGCAAAGCTTCATGGCGTGCGCTTTGCACGGCGCGAAGAAGCCTATGTCGAGCTGATCCAACCTCAGGTTGACGTTATCAAGAAGTCGTCTCCGTTTAAGATCACTCTTTCGGATTCGGTCTAGCCACCAACTCCTGCCCCCTGGCCCTCTCCAAGGGCTGCGGAGGCAGGAGTCTATCATGTTATGCCGTAGCCAACTGTTCCCGTCCTTGTTTGAGCAGCTTCGCAAACCAAATCAACTCGGCATATAATTTCGTCAGATTACCCTCGTATCGCTCTGCGAACTCAGGCAGCATCAACCCTTCATCATCAAACATGTTCTGCACGAAGGGGAAATACACGTCCCAACCGAGCACCACAAGACCCGTCTCACGAATTGCCGGCACAAGTGCCTCGACTGCTCGTACACCACCCCAGTTTCCATTGCTCGCCCCGGCGATTGCGACCGGCTTATGATTGTAGTTAGCGAGCTCACTATCAAGCATGCGCTTCAAACTACCCGGAAAGCTATGGTTATATTCCGGCGTGACAATAAAAAATGCATCGGCCCTTGCCGTTATCTCACTATAGCGAGGATCTTTTCCTTCGGGGTCATTGCCATCTCCAGGAAAATGGAACTCCTTCGGGTCAACAAAAATTATTTCGACACCCGGTATTTTTGCCCCAAAATCCGCGACATAACGTGCTGCCTTTATAGACTCGCGTTGTTCTCTGGTCGTGCCGCCCAGTACGGCAATAGTAAGTATCTGATCCATGCTTCCCCTTTTGATTATGATCTTATTGTAGCAGCCGAGGCGCAAGTTTGATAACGCCGTCTTCAACCTGCGAACGAAAGTGCCAGATACCACACCCTTCGGTCTTATACGTCCAGTAGAACCAGGCTGCAGCATGTTCGTAGACATCGAGTTGCAGTGCCGCATGTTGCCTAAAAAGCCCCTGCTCTTCTTCATGAGAAGTGTTTGCCAGAATTTCCCGGGTAAGCACGACACTCCATTCGCCAACTACGACGGGCTGTCGATATTGCAAATAGCGAAGTATCTTTTTACGGCGGTTCAGCTTTTTAAAATAACCCCCAATGGTTTGGAACTTATGAAATACGCTACCGAATTGATACCAATGCACATCCATAAATACAGGAAAAGAGGGGCCGCCAAGCACCGCGCCGCTCATAAGGCTCGGTGTAAAAGCATCGTGAAACACAACATGCATGCCCGGACGAGCGGCTTTCATAAGCGCTTCATACGCCTGATTATAAAAGCGACGCAGTGTTATATGAAACAAACCAAGCTTTGGCTCGTTCATCAATTCAATCCCCCATATACAATCATATTGGTAGTAGCGCTCCGCTAATTGAACCAGCACGTCGATCGTCTGTCGTCGGTAATCACGGCGTCGAAACCAATTACTCCTGCCTACTCTACCGCTATGATCTTTGCCATTTTGCGAACCCTTTACGCCGTGTAAATCAAGCAAGACTTTGAGTTTATATTTCTCGGCCATCTCAACTGCCCAGTCAAGATACTTAGCACCGGCGAGATATGGATCGTCGCCATCGAATATCCAGTATCCAAATGGGATCCGAACAGCTTCGATGCCGTGCGCTACTAGCCATTTAAAATCGCTCTCTCGTATAAACGTCCGGCGATGTCGATCTAACTTTCGAGCCGCCTCGTCTGTCTGCATGAACGTATATTCATCTACGGCATCCGTTCCTTCAAACAACGCAGGCGTCATCCATTTCTCCAAAAGCAACCAACCCCCTAGATTTACTCCGCGAAGTGCACTGCTAGATGTCGTCATACAATCTAGTATACAGCGCTACTACAAGCTAATCATCCCCCTCGTCGGGCTCGTCACTCGTGTCGATACAGACAATATCCTGTACCGCATCGAGTTGAACCATATATGTTACCTTCACATGCTCTGATTCGTCTCGCAGAATAATACAAGGAACCCCGCCACTCTTTGTAAATTCATCAAGCTGTCGATATGGCCGGGGCACACCCGAGAAGAAGTCGGCTTCATGACTTTCAAACCCTTCAAGCAAGGAAACACCCACGACCTTACCCGATGGTCGAAATGATTCTATGTATTTATTTTCCGATTGCTCCATGTAAGCATCATCTAAGTCGATCGTCATGCGCGTGTCCGGGATCGAATAATAGCCTTCGCAATCAATCTCAACTCTATCATTACCGGCATATGTATCGAGAT
>CAMLGO010000100.1 GCA_946479665.1 uncultured Candidatus Saccharibacteria bacterium | reverse complement strand
CGACGATATCGAAATCGCAAAAGAAGGCGACAGCGAAACCTTGTCCCAGGTGAGCCAGACGCTTAACGCAGTCGGAAGCGATAAGGTCTTCAACTATTTGATCGATCAAGCCGACAAGCTGAATGCCAGCGACATTCACATTGAAAACGAACGGACGCATATTCGTATCCGTATGCGTGTAGACGGCGCGCTACACCCTGTTGCTGAGCTCGACAAAGACCGCTATCGTATCATAATGGGCGAGCTTGCTTCGCGCGCCAACGTATCATCTGCAGCAAATGAAGCCCAATCGGGCCATATGCAAAAAGAAATCACTCGGGGCGGAGCAACTCATCTGTTGAATATCCGTGTCGAAACAGTGCCGACGATGTACGGGCAAGACGCTGTGCTGCGTTTGTTCAACTTTGACGAGAGTCTACTAAACCTCGACCTTCTGGGTATTCCTGACCGCCAGCGCAAAGAGATCGACGATGTCATCAGCCATCCGCGCGGAATGGTGCTGATGGTTGGTCCGACTGGTTCGGGTAAATCTACTACGCTCTACAGTATGCTCAACGCGCTTAACACGCCGGATCGCAAGCTCATTACACTCGAAGATCCGATTGAATATGGCTTGACGGGCATCTCGCAGATTCCTATCAATACGACAGGTGGCCAAAGCTTTGGTGACGGGCTGCGTAGCGTCCTCCGTCTTGACCCTGACGTCGTGATGATCGGTGAGATTCGCGACCAAGACACCGCAAAAACAGCTATTCAGGCGTCTATCACTGGACATCTGGTACTTTCGAGCTTCCACGCTAACTCTACCAGCGCTGCGTTTAGCCGCATGATCGATCTTATTGGCGTTAACCCTATCTTTAGCTCGGCAATTCGCATGCTGATTGCGCAGCGCCTGGTGCGACGCTTGCACGACGCAACCAAGGAAGAATACGAGCCCGACGAAGCGACCCGCGAGTATGTACGCGGCGTGCTCGAAAATCTACCAGACGATATAGAAAAGCCCGACCTTGATAATTTCAAACTGTGGCGGCCTGTTCCGAGTGATGATGTGCCGTTTGGCTATAAGGGACGTGTGGTTATCATGGAACAAATGCTAGTCAACGAGAACATCCAGAAGTTTCTTCGCGGCGACGTGAAAGATGTTCATGCCGAAATCATCGAAAAAGAAGCCAGAAGCGGCGGCATGCTAACGCTGCTGCAAGTAGGCGTACTAGCCGCACTTCGCGGGGAGACAACGCTCGAAGAAGTAAATCGTGTCATCTGATATTCTTGTAAGATGAAAACGATAGTATATATCGGCAATGCGGGCAACAGTGCTCGTATTGTGGGCCCCGCCGTACGAGCGCTTGGGATAAAATTCGATGCCAATGTGATTGGCATGACATTAAGTCAGGCGTACAAAAACAGGGCAAAGCTTGCAAAGTTGGCGCACGAAAGTACGGTCGTGACTCATTCAGTAGGAATATTAGCACTAAAAGCTATCGTGCCAAAAGAACTCATCGCCATTGCTCCGCCAATGCCGGTACTTCCGGCGCTTCTTTTACTCAGATCGATCCCAAAAGCAGCGACACTGATCGTTAGCGGCCGCGAATCACCCGAAAGGTCATGGAAGGTTGCGTCGTATAACACTACTTCTTTAAGTGAACACCTGTTGCGCCCGCGTTACAATAGAATGCTACTAAAAGAAATTAGCTTATTTAATACTGCGCAGTGCGCGGTTGAAATGAAGCGCAAAGGCGCAAAAGTGACGTTGGTGTTTATGGAAAATGACAAATATTTTCCCGATTCATACTTACATCCTCATGTCGAGATAGCCAAGCAACAGGGCGTTCGTATAAATACTGTTGCCGGACATCACGACGAGTTTGCGCTGTATCCATTCGAGATATTGAATCAGCTGGACGGTTGATTATCTTATAACGTTGGCAATAGCAGGCACAATTCGTTCATCAAAGACCGAAGGGATAATATTTTGGGCATCGGGCGTTTCCACCAACTGGGCGATGACTTCTGCTGCGGCGATTTTGTGCTGGTCGGTAATGGCCTTGACTTTGTTGTCGAGGGCGCCCCGGAAAATGCCAGGGAAAGCCGTTGCGTTATTGATTTGGTTAGGGAAGTCGCTCCTGCCTGTCGCAATAACGGCGACACCAGCGGCTGCGGCGATATCAGGCATGATCTCGGGGGTTGGATTGGCGAGTGCAAAGACAATCGGATCCTTGGCCATTTTTTCAACAAGTTCAGGTGTGAGAAGGCCAGGCTGGCTAACGCCAATAAAAATGTCAGCGTCCGTAAGGGCATCTTCGAGCGTGCCGTCGGTGCTCGTATCGATATAGTCAAGAAGGAGCTTTTTGGCATCGTTTAGATCGGTGCGGCCGCTGCTAAGGATACCTTTGCTGTCGACCGCAACGATCTGAGGTTTGGCATAAAGGTGCAGGAGCTTGGTGATAGCTGTTCCTGCGGCGCCGGCGCCGACGATGACTATCTTGCAGTCTTCAAGGGTTTTGCCCGTTACTTTCATGGCGTTGATAAGCCCTGCAAGCGTAACGACGGCCGTTCCGTGCTGGTCATCGTGAAAGACGGGTATGTCGAGCTCGGCTTTTAGACGCTCTTCAATCTCAAAACACTGCGGGGCGGCAATATCTTCAAGGTTGATGGCGCCAAAACTCGAGGCTATTGCCTTGACCGTCGTGACAATCTCGTCGGGCGTATGGACGTCGAGTGTAATTGGGACGCTATCGATGC
>CAMLGO010000099.1 GCA_946479665.1 uncultured Candidatus Saccharibacteria bacterium | reverse complement strand
GATGCTAGCATTTAATGCGCCGGCCAGTTTTTTTGTTGAGCCGGGCGAATACGTGACGGTATGGTATCAGCCGGATGTGAATGAATGGATGGGGCGACGAACGGTCGAAGGGCGATTGCTGCATCTTGAGTCGAATTAGTTCGTGGCCTTCAATATGCTTATGGTATAGAATAGAAACACTATGTATGGATGGGCAGGGCAGCGAAAAGGCTTTACGATCGTCGAACTCTTAATTGTGATTGTTGTGATTGGTATTCTGGCAGCGATTACGATCGTGGCTTATAATGGCATCCAGCAACGTGCCAAAAATGAGCAAATAGTGAGCGGCATGACACATTATGTAAAGGCGCTGGCGGCCTATACGACGGATAAGAGTGCCTATCCGATTCCGAATGGCTTTATTGCTTGTTTTGGCGCACAAAATAACTGTCATGGTAGTGCGAACGCGGCTCAGACAGCTGCGCTTGCCTCTGAACTTTCGCTATATATGAACGGCGCATCACAAACATTGCTTAGTAACGAGGGTGCACTCATCAACTATATTACTAATTCTCCTATGCCAGATGGCAGTACTTTTACGGGGATGTATATCTATTTTATTCAACAAGGCACGCTCACGACGTGCCCGGCAATCGGCGGAACTCGATTTATGAGTTTGAGTCCATCGGGGAATAATACGATCTGTCGGATGGCGCTGCCGGTAGTGTCGTAGTTGCATCGTCTGTAGTTCTCTGTTACAATAGCTTCCATATGGTACAAGTAACACGTAAAGATGAACGCGAAGCGAACGAAAACATTATTCGTCGTTTCAACCGCAAAGTTTTGCAGAGTGGCGTACTCGCTGAAGCTAAGGCTTCTATGCGTTTCGCTAAACCACTTAGCAAGCCAGAGCGCCGCACAAAAGCGATTATTCGCAAGCAGCGCAAGGCAGTGAAGACAGCAAACGCACGTTTGGGAATTCGCTAATCTATGGCGCTAATGCAGCGCATTGCAGACGATACTAAAGCCGCTCTTTTGGGCGGCGATCGTTTTGTGGCGGAAGTACTTCGTGGCCTGAAAGCTGCGATCTTAAACGAAGAGGTGGCGCAAGGAAAGCGCGATACCGGTCTTGAAGAAGCTGCTATTGAACAGATTATTGCCCGCGAAGTAAAAAAGCGTAACGAGAGTGCAACGCTTTACACTCAGGCTGAGCGCGGCGAACTTGCCGAAACTGAATTGAAGGAGGCCGCAGTACTTCAGGCGTATCTTCCGGAGCAACTCGGCGAAGCTGAGCTCATAGCTATTATCGAGAAGACTATTGCCGAAAAAGGCCTTAGCGGCCCACAAGCGATGGGTCAGGTGATTGGTGCGGTCAAACAGCAAGTTGGCAACACTGCCGACGGTGCAACAGTCGCACGTCTTGTGAAGCAAGCCCTCAACTAAACACAAAAAGGAGAAGACATGATTGTATTTTTTGGTCCGGCCGGTGCTGGCAAGAGCGTTCAGGGGCAAATGCTGGCAGCGCGCCATGGGTGGCGCTGGTTGAGTGCAGGGCAATTACTACGCGATACGCACGACATCGAGCTTATTAAAGAAATGCAAACGGGTGGGCTCGTGAATCCTGAACGTGTCAACGAACTGATGGGCGAGGCACTGAAGCGTGCAACGAACATTCGCCGCGTTATCATTGATGGCTTTCCTCGCCAGTTATCACAGGCCAAATGGCTAATTGATTCGCAGCCGACTCATCAGCGTTCGATTGGCCTCGTTATTGTTCTTGAAGTCCCTCGCTCCGAGCTGCTTAAGCGCCTCGAAGTACGAGGACGTGCCGACGATACGCCCGAGGCGATTGACGAACGTTTGAAGATCTACCGTGCTGAAATGTATCCAATTCTGAGTTACTTCACCGAGAAGAACGTTAATATCGTTCATATTGATGGTACTGGCACTGTCGGGCAGGTGCACGACCGCATCGTAGAGGAATTAGTGGCATGCAAACTGGCGTAAAGACTCCGGCTCAAATTCAGGCAATGCGCGAAGGTGGCAAGATCCTCGCAACGATTTATGACGGCCTGAAAAAGTATGTGCATGCTGGTATGACCGAGCTTGAAGCCGATACGTGGGTGGCAAAAGAAATCACGCGCCTTGGCGCCGTGGCGACGTACAAGACATCGGAAGTAAATTTTCCGAATGTGATTTGCATTTCGACGAATGACGAGATTGTTCATAGCGTGCCGACTGACTATGTATTTGAAAAAGGTGATGTGGTCAGCTTTGATCTCGTCATTACCTATAAGGGTATGAAAACAGATGCGGCCTTTACAATGGTAGTTGACGAGCAGCCAACTGGCGTAAAAAAGCACCTCTTGAACGTGACTGAGCGTAGCTTGTACGCGGGTATCGATGCCATTAAGGGTCCAACGTATACGGGTGATATTGGCGCGGCGATTGAGAAAGTGCTCCGTGATGGCAAGCTTGGTATTGTGCGCGATCTTGTTGGGCATGGGGTTGGGCTTGAAATGCACATGCCACCCGAAGTGCCAAATTATGGCCGCAAGGGAACCGGCGTGCTTCTAAAGCCAGGTGATACGATCGCGATTGAACCTATGGCGACTCTTGGCGGTGAGAAAATTGTGACTGACAGGGCCGATGGCTGGACGATCCGTAGTAAAGACGGCAGCTTAGCGGCTCATTTTGAACATACCGTGCTTGTCACCGAAGACGGCGTTGAGATTCTGACGAGCTTGTAGGAGACGTATATGTGGACATTTGTGATCATTAT
>CAMLGO010000098.1 GCA_946479665.1 uncultured Candidatus Saccharibacteria bacterium | reverse complement strand
GAAGAACGTCTTGACGATTTCCACCTGCGGCGATGCCCAACCATACTTCTGCTTCATCGCAGTATCGAGAGCGACGAGAGCATCCTCCGGGTAAGCATCGATGATCTCGAAGACGTTGAGGATCGTCTCCTCGTCCTTGGCGAGCCGTTCGAGCGCCGAGATTGCAGTGCGCAGCGGCATCGGCGCCGGGTCGTCGGGCAACACGATCTTGGTACCGGTCCGATCGATCTCGACGTCGCGGAACTTCCACGCCTTCGCCGCGGCCTTCTCGGTCATGACACCGGGCTCGATGTTGGTTTCTTCTTGGTCGAGCATAAAATTGGTCTTAGCGTCCATTATTAAACCTTTCATATCTCATGAGATTTTTACGCTTTACTCTACCTTCAATCAGTCGGTTAGGTGTACCTAACCGAGGCCATATTCCTTGGCCTTGGCGGCTGCCCAGTCCGCAAATTTCGGGCTGTCTTTCTCCATTATTTTTTGTGCATCTTCGACCGCACGTTTGAACTCCGGGTCGGCGTTGGTGGTATAAGCGTCGACCAAATTATTGAGCTGCCACCGAAGCCGCGCGATCGCGACACACGCGATCGCGCCAGCGATGTCGGTTGGCGCCGTCTCCATAACGCGGCCGACTATCTCCATTGCTTGGTTGGAGGCGTGCACACCCAGATCGAAGGCTATACGCGCATCAGCTGCTGACAGCTTCTCGCGATCGGCCTCCATTAGTTCACCTGTTGCGCACCGCGGCGCGCGTAAGCAACCTCAGCCGGAATATCACTCCGCTTTACACGACGAGCGATCAGAATATTGTCTTTGGGGCGCGCGAACGCGATCCCCGGCATGGAATCATGGTCGAACTTGTCTGAGTCCATCGCGAACTCATCCAAGTTAAACCTGTTCATCAGCTCACCGACCATCATCGACACGCCCGCAGCAAAAACGGGATCGGTCAAAGCCTCAAGCGTCACAGCTGCTTCTTCGTCGCCTTCAGCGGCGGCGCGCATTGCACATTTCAAACACATTTCATGCTTCTCCTTCAGTAAGTTTAATTACTGGACCCGTTCCAGTTGTTCGTCAGTCGGCAGCTGCTGCACGAACGCTGTCTTGGCCTCGCACTTCGGATCATCAGGCCACTTCCCGTTCGGGTCGGGAAACACGACCTGCAATACTTGCGGCTCGGGCCCACCGACGCGTTCTTGGCGTGCCACTGACCAACGTAGATATTCATCGCGCTGCTCGTCGCTAATCGACTGCAACCGCACCGGATAATTAGCGATCTTCTTAATCTCGACGCCGGCAATCGGTGGTCCAAGATCGGTGAGGCACCGTGTAACAACTGCATTGAGTATCGTGCCAGCAGTTACACCACCTAGACCCGCGATAATCAACTCAGGCCAGCCCATATCGGTTAAACCGATTGTATAAGTGAACGGCACGAAATTTTGATCATCGTCATCAGTTGCCCTACACACACTCATTAGCGCGCATTTACGGTCGCCGGCGATATCGATTTCGATCTTGTCATTGAGCAGCAACACACGCTTTGCAAATTGAGGATCATCACCCATCATTTTTCTCCTCCGCGAAACGCAGCAACCTCATCACGTAAGCGCCGACGACGCTCATCGTCCTTTAGCTTGTCGACAGCCTGACGCTTCGAGCCTGCTGCCGCAGCGATAATCGCCCGCAATCGCCCAGTACGGCCAAACTGAAACAATTTCTGGTGGTGCATTCTCATTCTCCCTTCAATCAATCGTCCACGTCTTCGGGTTCAGCATCCGGCCAGACCCCGTGGATCGTCATGGCCGGTGACAGTGACAAGATTGGTAGCTCAGGATCAGTGAACCTGCGCCCACTGATTGGCACGTCGCTCTCACCCTCGTTGACGGCCTCCTGGACCATCAAAGTGCTGTCTTTCAACGCATTGGCAATCGTCGCTGCAATGCGCACGGATGGAGCCTTGATGTACGCTGTGCCGACAATCTGCACATCGACGCGAAAAATAGGCATTGGTTAGGTGCTCCTAACCGTCGTCTTCGACGAGCAGATTGGCGAACCTGCCCTCAAAATTGTTACGCTCCTCACGCCGCGGGCCATTCTGCCGCAACTCAACTACAGAGCCGGTCTGCCAGTCGCGGACCATCTCGTAGGTGTCGATCGTCGAACAATCCCTCTCGGCGCCGCAAACCATCACCACCTCGATACGATCGTCGCGCTGTGAAGGAGGGCGCTTGTCACGTCGCCACTCTTCTTGCGTCGAGCCTGCCGCCCACGCCTCACTCGTGAAGGTGTAGCGAATAACATCCACCGCCTCCATGAACTTGCGCATCGCTTGCGCGATGAACTCCTTGCCGTCCTCACCGTCCTCGAACGGCGTAACGACCATAACCGCATGCCCCCCTTTGGTTAGTAAAACCCACGTCGGCAAAAGCGCTGCATCGTTGGCCTCGCCAACAAGTATATCTTTGGCCCAGTCGTGAGCTTTGACCATCATCTTGTCGAGCGAGTCGAACTCATTAGGTATCGGCTGCGGCTCGGCAGCTTTGATTTGCTGAATCAGTTCGGCAACAGGATTATCACTCATTATTCGTTCCCTTCATTTAAATCGTTTTGACGTTAACGCCGCCCATCTGCTCAGCCAGCTTGGCCTCGTAACTATCGGCTTCTTCTTCGGCAGCCTTGGCTACAGCTTCGAGATATTCGGCCTTGGTGAACACACCCTTCTCAATGAGAAGATCGACAAGACCCTTCGCGTCGGACGCGCGCAGATCGACACCGACGCGTAGATGC
>CAMLGO010000097.1 GCA_946479665.1 uncultured Candidatus Saccharibacteria bacterium | reverse complement strand
TTACACTCATGGCGACAAACCGATGCTCGCCTCGGTATCACGGATCAATGGCGGTATACGAATCACTGGCTATAAATTCAATACTAAAGGTGCATCCACGGTAGTAGTAAATAGTAACGGTACGATACGACGCCTGACGGTTCAGCCATCCGCATTCGGTACGCATCTTAGTGGTCGTATGCAGACGCTCAACTTGGCGGTTGGTGGCTTGCAATCTGGCAAACCAGTCTATGTTCAGGTAATTAATAGCTCACAAAGAACGAACACGCTCGGCTTCACGTACTAGTGGCGCTATGTAGCTACTGAATTAGTAAGTCGCTTGTGCTATCATGAGATCAAGTAGAAACAAGTAGAGGGGTATATGAGTAAAATCGCGCAATATCTAAATGAGCACATTTCAGGTGAAGTAAGTACAAAACCTGAGGTTCGGGCCGCATTTTCGACTGATGCAAGTTTTCTGTCTATTACTCCTGAAATGGTCGTATACCCGCGTGTTACAAATGATATTCGTAAAATAGCCCGCTTTTCATGGCAGTTAGCTGAAAAAGGGCATAGCCTTGCAATCACCGCACGAGGCGGCGGTAGCGACCTTACTGGTGCTGCTATCGGTAATGGCATCATCTTGAATACTACAGCTCATCTGACGAATATTTTCGAACTCGACATAAAGCAGAAGTTGGTTCGCCTCCAGCCGGGCGTCACATTCGGAGCTCTTAACGATGCGCTGGAACTCCAGGGGCTTCACGTGCCATCATTCCCGGCCTCAGCAGCATATAGCACGATTGGCGGGGCAATTGCTAATAATTCAGGTGGACTGCTCTCGGGAACAAGCGGAACGACGTCTGAATGGGTTCATCAGCTCGAAGTGGTGCTTGCCAACGGCGACGTACTACAGACAGAGCGAATCAATAAGCGGGAACTCAGTCGTCGCAAAGGGCTGCAAACATTCGAAGGTGAAATTTACCGTCAGATTGACGGCCTCCTTGTCGACAATGAACAGCTCATTCATGACAAGATAGCAACCGACGTAGTAGACGGGGCGGGTTATGCAGGCATTGCAAAAGTGAAACACAAGGACGGATCATTTGACCTTACTCCTTTGCTCGTTGGCAGCCAGGGAACGCTCGGTATCGTGTCTGAAGTTATCTTAAAGGCTGATTTTGTTAACCGGCATCATGCCGTTGGCGTTGCAGGGTTCGAGAGTCGCGAAGCAGCACGCGATGCAGCCGACGAGCTTGCTCATCTGCAGCCAGCTTATCTTGAATATATCGATGGCCAATTATTTGCTGAGGCACTTGCTCGCGGTAAGACATATTCATTTTACCGAGATGGTTTTGCCGAGGGTACGGTGCTTGTCTTTGGCTTCACCGATTTTAGCGAGCGCACTCGTGCTCGCAGTCTCAGGAGGGCCGAGAAGCTTCTGCAAGCCCGGGGTGCGTTTGTTGCTTCATCGACCGATAGGTATGAGGCTGAGGCGCTTGCGGCTGCTCGTGAAGTGACGGCGCTTCACATAACGCCAGATGCGGCAGATGAATCGACGCCGCCTATTGTAGATGCTGCGTATGTTCCACTTAGTCGTTTTGAAGACTTTACGGCGGCTGTCGATGAGCTCGCCAAGAAGCATCATGTTAAGCTGCCGATTTACGGTAGTGTGTTGAGTAATCTCTACACTATACGGCCGATCTTGCAACTCAAGAAAGTAGGTGATCGTCAGAAGGTACTCAAACTACTCGACGAGTATGGTGTTATCGTAGAGGGTTATGGCGGCCATCTTATTGGACAGGGCGGTGAAGGTCGCGCAAAAGCCTCGTTCGCCTATAAACACATCGATGACGATATTCTCGCTCTTTATAGCCAGGTGCGCCAGATTTTTGACCCGTACGGTACTATGAATGCCGGCGTAAAGCAAACCGTGGAGCTGAAGGCGCTCGTTGCACAGCTTCGCGATACCTACGACATGTCGGCCTTTGCCCAGTACTCACCATACAATTAACAGCTTGAAAAACAACACTTAGCAAGATATGCTAAGTGTTATGCGTAGCCGGAGCGGCTGCGTGAAACGTACGTATATGCAGATGTGGCGGAATTGGTAGACGCGCTAGCTTCAGGTGCTAGTGTCCTTCGGGACGTGGAGGTTCAAGTCCTCTCATCTGTACCAAAAGTAAAAGACGGATCGAAAGATCCGTCTTTTACTTTTGATGTGCTATATGAATGATCCGAATCTTCACGGGATTTTGCAAAGCAAAATCCAACGCTGGAGGGTCGTGAAGGGCAGCGCAGAAAAGAAAGCACGAGAAATATTTTCGTTTCAAGCAAGCGGAGGAGCGGAACGAAGTAAAGCGATAGTCCTCTCATCTTTTTCATTTTAGGTTTATACTAAAAACAATTGCCATCTCGATATACGAAAGAACGGTGTAGTAATGGCAAAGAATGAAAACAAGAAGGTTAAGGCGATTTATCGGCACTCCGGTGTTCGCGGTGCTTTTCGCGGCCAAAAGGAAGGTGACTACGTTCGCATTGCAAACAGAGACGCCGAGCAACATCCGCTGATACGAGCTGTGGTTGAAGAGGGAGATACCCTCAATAATGTCTGGCTGGTTCAGCGAGGTCAAGAACTGCTGGCTCGAGTACGCGTCAGCAAGCGGACTGGCGGGTTTGCCATCGCGGCAACGGTTACGCTTGGCGCCTTTGTTGCCATCAAGGTTTATCGCTTGCACAACGAGCCGTAAACATCTTATCAAAATGCCTCACGAGGGCGCGTTGAGCAAGATCCTAAAAGGAGCTCCGCTGATCGTGGGGCTTCTTTAATGGTGAATGCGATATAATCAGGCGTAGATGAATGAAACAATAGAGACGATTGGTGTTGGTCCGCACCCGAAGCCATGGCCGACCGACGCACGGTTCGATCCTAGTTTGCTAGAGG
>CAMLGO010000096.1 GCA_946479665.1 uncultured Candidatus Saccharibacteria bacterium | reverse complement strand
GAAAGAATTGCTTCTGCCCTCTCAAAAAGGCCATACGAAACGCAAGTGGGATACTAATGGCCAAGGCCACGATAAGCGCGATAAACGGCCAACTCTCCTTAAAGTTCAAGAATGCCTGTAAGTATTTAACCGAGGCCAGCGCAATACCAAGAACGAGGTAACCCGCGATCATCGCTATCCTCTCAAGACCAAGAAGCGTCTGATTACGCTTTTCTTCGTCGAGAACATTTACCGTTATATGCACGGTGACGTACGTCAAGATGGTAAGAAATATTGCCGCTTGCGTGAAGAGTGATGTCAGGGTTTGGACTTCACCAAAGTCGTCAGGCGCCATCAGACGACCAAGAATCGGGTAGAAAAGATAGTTGAGTGCCGCAACTCCCAAGGAGCCCACAAGGAAGGTTGCATTATGCCGCAAGAACGGACTTGTTTTGATGAGTTCTATGATTCGGGACGGATGCGCCCACTTTTTTATACGTTGGTGCATTCATCTATCATAACCGATTATGCTTTTCACTTCACATCTTGGACTAACCATGACACCGTCAAGCTAATCGTCATTTTGTAATTATCATTAGCCAAAAAACGGAGTGAAGCCATCAATAAAGCGCGGCTTAAAGGCGGTATCTACGTAATTTTTTCAACAGCTATGCGCCGCGCTTGATTTCTAACCCATCCACCTTGAAGTACGAGTGAATTTCAAACAAGAAATATCCAGTAACGGCCGTCCCCAGTAGCCCGACCAGCAAACTGCCGAAATTAAAACTCAACAAAAATCCGATGACTGTAGAGGCAAAACTCAAAAGTGCAGAGATAAATAGCAAGTCCCAGCCCCTTTTCTTACCAGCTCTAAGCGGAGCGATTGCCATACCTAGCAGCACGAGTAACACGATCGAAAATACCAAAGCAACCAGCACCGCAATAAATGCGAGGCTGCCTACCGCGACACCCACAGGACCACCATATATACCGATTGCGGTACTTGCCCAAAAGGTCAGCGAAAGCACACTCAACACTCCGAACGCTCCAAGAATCAATCCGACAAGGCCAATCCACCATATATTCTGAGCCAGCCAGACCCGGCCTCTCACCGGCAGATGCGGTGCATTCTCGTACCACTGCGCAACTACTAATTCAAGTTTACGAATTGACTCCATGTCGTCGCCCTCCATTAAGTACTCTCATCATACGCCCGCGTTGCTTAATTCGCAACTACCTATTTCGTACGACGACCGAGTGGCCACATACCCCAGCTTGCCCAAGCGGACAAAACTGCAAAGAACGCCAAAATGAATACCGACCACCAGCCAGCACCAACCTCGGCTATAGTCCCTATGAGCCCGTTATTGCTTACCTCGGGATGAGCGATGTTCAAATAGATCTGCACGAGTATCCAAAGTGTTATTGCTAGCCAGCCACTCGCCATCGACATAAAACGCATAGCTTTACTGAGTCGCATCCGAAGCAAAAAAGGCAAGGCAGCAACCTCAAAAACAACAATACACGCGGCGAAGAGATGAGCAACGACAATTCCGCCTGGCAAATTCAAGCTCTCAACGAGGGGCACGAAAGCTTCAAAATGAAATAACTGGGCAATAGTCATAGCCAGAATAATGACCGCCAAAAACAATGCGATCTTCGGCGTAGTATCGGTTTTTGGCTCGGGAGCGGGCGTAGCTAATACAAAAAATGTCATGTACGTAGTATATGCCTATTTCCTATTCGGTACAAAATGTTGTTATTTTGATTATTCTGCTTGCGCTTTTGTCGCGTCTCCCGTATTGTTAAACACAGCGAAAGTTACCAAAACAAACATAACTCCAACATCATGTTGTGACTGATCGCTCTACGATAACCCACCACAACTTAAAAACACCTCTACGCGAGGTGTTTTTATTATCTATTCAGCTTTGAATGAATTCTCGGCGCGCCACTTGGCGATTGCAGCGTGATTGCCGCTCAGGAGTACGTCTGGCACTTTCATGCCATTAAAGACCTCGGGGCGAGTATACTGAGGAAACTCAAGGGTTTCTCCATCACTGAAACTTTCAATCTCCGTGCTTTTTTCACCACCCAATACTCCAGGGATAAGACGGACGATACTGTCGATGATCGTCATAGCTGGCAGCTCGCCACCAGTGAGCACATAATCACCCACACTGATTTGCTGATCGACAAGGCTAACGATACGTTCGTCATAGCCTTCATAACGCCCACATATAAAGATATAGCCAGTATCGCTATCGGCGAAGCTTTGTGCCGTTGCCTGCCTCCAGCGCTGTCCACGCGGTGTCATAAGAAGCACTTTGGCCGTCGGGTCATTCTGCTTTGCTTTCTCGACAGCGGCAAATAACGGCTCGGGCTTCAGCAGCATCCCATCACCGCCGCCATATGGCGTATCGTCAACCGTGCGTCGAGGGCCAAGGCCAAACTCGCGCAGATCAATCAACATAAACTCAACAGCCTGCTTATCCTGCGCCTTCCACATCATGGAATTATTTAGCACGCCCGTAAACATCTCTGGAAAGAGTGTAATAACTTGTATCTTTTTCATCTCTTACCAGTGTACATGGCATTGACTTTTTTGTCTATATATGCTATTGTTCTACAAGTTCGCTGAGCGCTTCCGCTCTTCAACTCGAATCCAACAGAGAGGCCGCAGAAATGCCGCACACTATCAGCAAGAATCAAACCGCTCTATCCTCGAACAGCCAGGCGAAGAGCATGGCTTGTGATGACAGTATACGTCGGCTCATCGCGAACGCCACCCCCGACGATGTTTTCTGGCTCGATGGCGTGTTCCGCTCTGACTTCTGGCCCTAGGCCCACCGAAAATGACTCGTCGTAGTTGCTCAATAGAGCGCTGCTGCTTGAGCCGCTTCGGTGGGTCATTTTCTTTTGACGACAAATTGACTTCCCACTCGCCTTGCCTCATATTAGGACAGGCTTTTGTTATCAA
>CAMLGO010000095.1 GCA_946479665.1 uncultured Candidatus Saccharibacteria bacterium | reverse complement strand
ATTTGTCGATGTACGGCTCTCTAGCGTACTTCTATAATACTCTGTTATCCCACCAAATACAAAGGATGGCAAGCAGACTTTACACTGTAGGTAGAACAGGATTATAATAGAAGTACAAGAACGCGCAATGCGTTTGGTGGTGAAGTCCGAGGAGGGAAATATGTTGCAGAAAAGTGACAAGAAGATACCCGACAATGTTCGACGTACGTTACCAAAACTTGCCCGGGCTATTTACAAAGGGGCCTTCGACAAGGCCTACGACGAGTATATGTTTCTTCAAGATCGGCTTGATAGCGCCAATCGTGAAGAGATGGCTGATCGTATAGCCTGGAAAAAGGTGAAGCGAACTTATAGTTTTAGTAATTTTGATCATCATTGGCACCTAAAAGTTTAAGTAGTGAGAGTGTATTATTAGCACTCTGTTGACGAGAGTGCTAATAATTATGTATACTAGTGGTAGTAAAAGCGCTAACAAAGCATAAAACGCTTGCGCTCTACACATAGGAGGTTTCATAATACAATTATGGCTGACGATTTCGCAGAATTTGTGTCACACCTAACCCAGAATGCTCGCACGAGTCTGCAGCATGCTGATGCGATTGCGCGCGGCTACGGCAGTCCGTATATCGGCACTGAACACGTCCTCTTGGGCGTCCTTGCCCAAGGTTCTTCGGTCGGGGCAAAATTACTCGCGGATGCGGGCGTTACGCTTGATCGCGCTGAAGTAGCACTTAACTTAACTCCACGCACGCTCGTCGTGAGTACGGGTGCTAAGGGTTTGTCTGAGACGGCCAAGCTGACACTCAAGATGAGTTGGCAGATTGCTCAGGAATTTCATCAGGAATTTCTTGGCACTGAGCATATTCTCTATAGCATGCTCAGTCAGAAGAATGCCCGTGCAACCGTACTACTGCGCGATATGAATGTCGACCTTGCCGAGCTAACTAGTGAGCTCGAGGAGTTCTTTGACCGCCAGCATGAGACGTTTCATGACGATGAGGCGACTGATTCTATAAAGACAGCTCCCAAAAAGCGAAATGGTGCGCTTGAGACTTTTGGAACCGACCTCACGGCGCGTGCCAAGGCTGGTAAGCTTGATCCGGTAATTGGCCGTGACGAGCAGGAGGAGCGTATGGTGACGATCTTGAGTCGCCGAACTAAAAACAATCCAGTGCTGATCGGTGAGCCTGGTGTTGGCAAGACGGCCATCGTTGAAGGCCTGGCGCAGCGTATTGCTCGTGAGGACGTGCCAGATCACCTGCTCGACAAACGAGTGATTCAGCTCGATCTTGCAGGTATGATTGCCGGCACGAAATATCGCGGCGAGTTTGAAGAGCGACTTAAAAAAGTCGTTAGTGAGCTACGGCAGCAGAAAAATGTCATTATCTTTATTGATGAGCTGCATTTGCTTGTCGGTGCTGGTGCTGCCGAAGGTGCGCTTGATGCGGCCAATATGCTTAAGCCGGCACTTGCTCGCGGCGAACTCCACCTGATCGGTGCAACGACGCTCGACGAATACCGCAAACATATCGAAAAGGATAGTGCGCTTGATCGCCGCTTCCAGACGATCGTTGTGCCAGAACCAAGCGTTAAAGACAGTATAGCGATCCTTAAGGGGCTTCGGAGCTACTATGAAAAGCACCATGGTGTCGAGATGGGTGACGAAGTCATTGAGGACGCGGTGTATATGGCCGACCGTTACATTAGTGAACGTTTCATGCCGGATAAGGCAATTGACGTAATTGATGAAGCGTCCGCACTCGTGCGAGTAAAGAGGAGTAATAAGCCAAGCAAGGTGCGTGATTATACACGCCAACTCAAAAACCTGACCGAGAAAATGGATGATGCTGTCGCGGCTGAAGATTATGAGCGCGCGGCTCTCTATAAAACGCGCATGAGCCAGCTCAGTGAAAAGCTGGATAGTACGAAGGCTGAAGCCGAGAAGCAGACACCAGTCACGCTGACAGATACCGATGTTGCGGCGGCCATTTCAACTATGACGGGTATCCCCGTAAAGCGTATTCAGAAATCTGAGGCGAAGTTGCTGCGTCATCTTGAGAAACACCTCGGCAAGTTCATTATTGGCCAGCATGAAGCCGTTGAAAAGGTAGCGAGGGCAATTCGACGCAGTCGAAGCGGAGTGGCGAGTAGTAAGCGCCCGATTGGCTCGTTTGTCTTTATGGGTCCGACTGGAGTTGGTAAGACCGAACTTGCCAAGGTAGTCGCGCGTGAGGTGTTTGGCAGTGATGATGCACTCATCAAGATTGATATGAGTGAATTTGGCGAGCGACACAACACTAGTCGTTTGCTCGGTGCACCGGCTGGCTATGTGGGCTATGAGGATGGCGGTCAGCTGACCGATAAAATTCGTCGCCAGCCATATAGCGTCGTGTTGTTTGATGAAATCGAGAAAGCTCATCCGGATGTCTTCCAGTTACTCTTGCAACTGCTCGAAGATGGCAAGCTAACTGACGCCAAGGGCCGCAGTGTCGACTTTAGTAACGCGATTATTATTCTGACGAGCAACCTTGGTGCCGACAAGATGATGAAAGAGTCGTCACTTGGCTTCCATGCGAAAACCACATCCGACCAGAAGCAACTCGACGTTGTACATGCGGAAAATGACATGGCGGCAAATGAAGCGCTGAGTCGTATGATGCGCCCTGAGCTTATCAATCGCTTCGATGCTGTTGTGACATTCCGGGCACTTACTCGGCGTGAGGTCGGTAAGATATTCGACAATTTGATTGATGAACTTCAGGAGCGGCTGATTCGTAAGGGTATTCATCTGGTTGTTGGTTCGAGCGCCAAGCGCTACCTGATTGATAAAGGCTATAGTGAAAAGTTTGGAGCTCGGCCGCTACGGCGAGCAATTCAGGATGAACTTGAACATTCACTGGCGGATGGTATATTATCAGGTGAGTATGAAAAGGGTAGTGTTTTAACTGTGGGAATGCAACGAGGGGTGATGAAGATTGA
>CAMLGO010000094.1 GCA_946479665.1 uncultured Candidatus Saccharibacteria bacterium | reverse complement strand
AATCTCATCAGCAAGACGGTGATATCCATAGTGACGCAGACCTTCGATGGCAATCATATGAAGTGGCGCCCAACCGTTTGGCGCATCCCATTGTTGGCCCGTTTCAAGAAGAGTAGTTGTGAGTCCACCATCTTTTAAGAACTCTTCTTCTAGTCGTTTTGCAACAGCAGCTGCTTGCTTACTCGTGGCGATACGAGCATAAAGCGGGAACACAGCCGCAAGCGTTAGTCGGCCTGTCGAGGCATCCTTGTGGAAATTGTAGTCGACAAAGAACTGCTCTTTTTCGTCCCAGCAATATTGGTCAATCGCCTTGGCCCGACGCTCGGCCAACGCACGGAACTTACGCGCAAGCAGTGGCTGGAGCATCAGACCGTAGGCTTCCGCAATCGTCTGCTCAAGCTGGTAGAGCAAGCTGTTAAGATCGACAGGAATAATGTCGGCCGCATGGATTGTATGGAGGTCATTCGGGTCTTCGCACCAGCGTGAACTAAAGTCCCAGCCAGATTCTGCTGCCGCGCGTAGGTGAAGATATAGACGATCGGCCTCGCGGTGCGGCGCAGCAGCCGCAGTCGTCACATCTTCATGTAGCGATTCTGGGCGTGGCGTCGTTTTATTATCGTAGTAGCGGTTAAGAAGCGACCCATTCGGCATCTGCGCGACGCGAGCATAGGCATTGTGCTCCGCCTTCGCAAGCTTCGAGCGCCCTTTCATCCAAAAGCGGTGCTCAGCAAGTAGGTACGGCAGATACTCAACAAGTACGCGGCGACCCTTGTGGCGAGCGAGTAGCTTTACCATATGCGCAAAAAATGGAGGCTGCGAACGGCTCAAGAAATATGTACGGTTGGCCGTAGGAATAAAACCGAATTTTCGAATCATATACGCATAGTTTTTTATCATGCCCTCGATCGTATCCCAACGGTTATCGGCCGCAAGACCGAGCATAATAAAATAGCTATCCCAGTAGAACTGCTCAGAAAAACGCCCGCCAGGTACAACGTAGGCATATGGCAATGCAATCAGCGAGCCACGATCGCGTCGATTCTTGCGTTCCAGCACATGCCAAAGTTCGTTGATGTGCTCGCGCGGCGTCATTGAAGTGTTGGTTTGATACGACGAAGAATGGTCGCCAAACTGATAGAAATGCCGACTCACAAATTCACGCAAATCAAAATTAGGATCCTGCTTTTCAATCATGTACTCTTGCTGGATCAACTTCATGCGGCGGCGCGGGATAAGATCAACGAAGGTCTTGCCATCGTCATAGACACGTGTCGTCTGGACATCACTAAATAGTGGGCCGAGCCCTTCGTCGGGGCTTTTTGCAACACGTGCAAGCGTGCCTGTCGTCGTGACAAACTTTGATTTAATAATGTCTTGCTTTGGGATACGTAAATTCACCTTGTTAGTATAGTGTTTGCGTTTAGCCATCGCA
The DNA here is from genome assembly GCA_946479665.1 of uncultured Candidatus Saccharibacteria bacterium. The sequence continues at coordinate 1,572 of CAMLGO010000094.1, read as the reverse complement.
ATGCTTTTTTAAAAAAACCGCCCATTCTACGGGCGGTTTTTTATGTTAGTTCTTCGAATTTCGTTTTCGTTGATTCGGATCAAGGAAACGCTTGCGTAGACGAAGTGATTTTGGTGTCACTTCGAGTAGCTCATCGTCCTCGATAAAGTCGATTGACTGCTCAAGGCTAAGGTCGGTGAATGGTGTTAGCTGCACCGTACCATCGCTTGATGAGGTACGCATGTTTGTTAGCTGCTTACCACGACATACGTTCACATCGAGATCGCCTTGGCGGTTGTATACACCAACAATCATACCTTGGTATACCACCGTGCCAGGGCCAACGAATAGTTCACCACGAGCCGCGGCACTGTCGAGTGCGTAGGCAGTTGTCGAACCAGCTTCGGTTGCAATCAAGGCGCCGTTACGAACTTGTTGCAACTTCGCACCGAGTGGTTGGTAGCCGTGCGGCAAGCTGTTCATAATAATCGTACCCTTTGTCGCAGTCAGAAGAAGGTTACGGAGACCGATCATGGCACGAGTCGGCAAGATATATGTCGTACGAGTCGTACCAGCGCTGGTCTGCTCTTGCTTTAGTAGCGTTGCACGACGAGTACCAAGTTCTTGACTGACAGCACCGAGAAATTCGGCACCAACTTCAACAAGCAGCTCTTCAACTGGCTCTTTCACAATTCCATCTTCTTCAATTGTTACAGCTTGAGGTCGGCCAACTTCAAATTCAAAGTCTTCACGACGAAGCGTTTCAATAAGAACAGACAAGTGCAACTCACCACGACCTGATACCACGAATCCAATGCCTTCATCACGAACGCGCAATGACACGTTAGTTTCGAGCTCCTGGCGGAGGCGGTCACCAATTTGACGGCTGGTATTGTACTTCGCTTCTTTACCCTTCATTGGGCTGGTGTTTGGACCAAGGTACATGCTCAGCGTTGGTGCTTCAATATCAATCACTGGAAGCGCTTCGGGATTTTCTTTATCGGCAATCGTTTCACCAATATGAGCGTCGGCAATACCGGTTAAGGCAACGATGTCACCTGCACCAGCTTCGTCGATCTCTTCACGGTTAAGGCCACGGTAGCCGAAGATCTTGTCGATCTTACCGTTTACGAGCGCACCGTCACGCTTGATAAGAACAACTGATTGCGCTTTTTTAATATCGCCACGAGTAATACGACCAATGGCATATTTACCAAGGAAGTTATCGTACTGCAACGACGTAACGAGAAGCTGGAATGGCTTGTCGGTTTCAACTGTTGGCGCAGGAATGTCGTTGATAATTGCATCAAAAATCGGCGTAAGATCAGCATGCTCAGCAGTGTTATCTGGCAAATGTGTCCATGCCTTACCGTCGCGACCAATCGCGTAGTAAACAGGATAATGTAGCTGGCTATCATCGATAGCAAGTTCCAAGAAAAGATCAGATACTTCGTCGATAACTTCGTCGATACGGCGAGAAGGCTTATCGATTTTGTTGATAATAACAACTGGCTTAAGGCCAAGCTCAAGCGCTTTTGAAAGCACGAACTTTGTCTGTGGCATTGGGCCTTCTTGAGCGTCAACAACAAGAAG
>CAMLGO010000093.1 GCA_946479665.1 uncultured Candidatus Saccharibacteria bacterium | reverse complement strand
AATTTCCGAGTAAATACACTAAACACATCCCGTTAAAGAGTGACGGGCGAAAGGAGCTTTCAATATGGCAGAAAAAGTAGTTGTTGTCGCTGACTCAATTACCGTAGGTGAGCTAGCTGAAACGCTTAATTTGCCCGTCACTACTTTAATTGGTGAGTTGTTTAAAAATGGTATTGTTGCCACTATTAACCAACGAATTGATTTTGAGACGGCAACAATTATCGTTGAAGAGCTTGGCCTCGATGTAGAGCTCGAAAAAAAGGCAGCCCAGGTTGCCACTGAACGTAAAACACACGTTCTTTCGGACAAAGCGGTTGATCGCCCCCCGATCGTGGCCGTTATGGGTCACGTTGACCACGGTAAAACCAGCCTGCTTGATGCCATTCTTGGCCAAAAGGTCGTCGACGGCGAAGCCGGTGGCATTACGCAGCATATTAGTGCGTATCAAACGGTTCGCAAAGATCGTTCAATTACACTGCTTGATACCCCGGGTCACGAGGCTTTTGCGGCACTTCGCCAGCACGGCGCAACACTTACCGATGTGGTAATTATCGTGGTTGCTGCTGATGATGGCGTGAAGCCACAGACGATTGAGGCGATTCGGTTTGCCAAGACCGCTAACGCAAAGATCGTTGTTGCCATCAACAAAATCGACAAAGAGACGGCCAATCCGCAGCTCGTAAAGACACAGCTTGCCTCTGAGCATGGGCTTAACCCAGAAGAATGGGGCGGCGACACAGTAATGGTTGAGGTGAGTGCTAAAACTGGCCAGAACATCGATAAGTTGCTCGATATGGTCCTGCTCGTAGCAGATCTAGAGGAGCTAAAAGCAGACATCGACACGCCAGCCGAAGGGCTCGTAATCGAATCACATATGGAGACAGGTCGTGGGTCGGTTGTTGGACTTCTTGTCGAACAGGGTGAGCTCAAGCCAGGGCACTTCCTTGTGGCTGGTACGGCTTACGGCAAAATTCGTACACTTCTTGATTTTACTGGCAAGACACTCAAAAGTGCCGGTCCATCGACGCCAGTAACGGTTACAGGGTTCAAGGAGCTACCTCAGTTTGGTGATGTCTTTACGATCGTTAAGAACGAAAAAGAAGCACGCCATGCGACCGAAGCTGCTCGCATTGAGCGCGAGAAAAATGCCGCGAGCACGAACGTGACTGGTGCCGACCTTCTTAAAATGATGAACCAAAAGCACGACTCGCAAGACCTTAATGTGATCATCAAGGCCGACGTCCAGGGCTCGCTGACTTCAGTTATGGACAGTCTCCGTCTTGTCGATACAGAAGGGGAGATCACTCTTCGCATTATCGGTAGCGGAGTTGGTAATATCTCTGAAAATGACATTCGCCTTGCGTCTGATGAAAACACCATCATTTATGGTTTTAACGTCGACCTTCCGCCCGCTGTAAAGCGACTTGCAATGCGCGATAAGGTCCAGGTGCGCCTCTATAAGGTCATCTACGAACTGCTTGATGACGCCCGCAACTCAATGGAAGCGATGCTTGCTCCTGAAGTTGTGGAGACTGAGATTGGTACCATGACGATTAAGGGTATTTTCCGCACACTGAAAGACGAAGTGATTGCCGGTGGTGAAGTTACTAGCGGCAAAGCGGTGCCGAACGTTCTTGTGCGTGTAAAGCGTGGCAAGGAGCAGCTTGGTGAGGTGGAAGTCACTAAGGTGCAGCGCCAACAGCAGGAAGCAAAAGAAGTCTTCGAAGGTGAAATGTGTGGTATTTCGCTTAAGACGACCAAGAAGCTTCTGCTCGAAGAGGGTGACACGCTCGAATTCTTCACTCGTGAGCTCGTGAAACGAACTCTTCGCGGGAAATAGCCGTAGAACTGTCCTTTGTTTAAAACCTCCGTATCAATACGGAGGTTTTTGCTTTATGCGCAACTATAGTACATAGTGCTTGCGTTTTATAAAGAAATGTGTTAGTATGTATCCATAGACCAAAATGTATAAAACAAAAAAGCTACTAGTTATTACTAGAAAAGGATCATTACGATAATGAGTGAACGAACATCCCGACGTGCAGAATCACCAGTTACTACTATTGTATCTGGAGGTGAAGCGGTAAAGAATCATGAGCGCACAGGTCAGATAACTGATCTTGAAGCTCAGATTGCTGAACTGCAGGCGATCGTTGACGAGAAGAAGGCTGAAAGCCGTAATGCTGAAGCATGGGGTAGTGGTGATCAGGTCATTACCATTGATGCCGATGGTAATCGAAGTGATTACGAAGGTTATAAAGAGTGGCGAGCAGATCACGACAGTGGCCTTGATGATCTAAGTAACTTTGATGAGAACGGCAACCTTAAGGCTGAACTCGATTCAGTCGATCTTGCAAATCTCAGCCTCATGCAACTAGTGGGCGAGGCTCGCAAGATGAACGAACTCGGGGATCTCGCGGGTAAACAAGAGGTATTTGATATTATTCAAGATCAGCTTGCAGAACGTGCAGTAAATGAAGATTGGAGTGAGAAGGAATTGTTATTCCAACTTGATCGTTTTGAAGGATTGATTGGCGCAACAGAAAATGCTGAGTCTAAATCAACTTCTGTCGAGTCTGAATCAGCTTCTCAGCCCGAGGCGACAGATTCATCTGCGCCAGTAGCTGAAACACCTAAGGTCGCAGAGCCTGCCGTTGAAGGCGAACCTAAGGATGATGAAATGTCGTCTGATGATGAATTAAATCCAGCCGAGCATCCAGCGGAGGATGCTGTAAGGGATGGTGAATCATTCGAGGAGTACGAGGAGCGTATTGGCGCAAACCGCGAGCCAGTTCCGTTGATTGGTGATTCAATTGAGATTAGTGATCCCCTCGAGTTTACGGCGAATGACGCCGAAGAGGAACAGGCCCCTGTCGAGGAAGCTGCAGAACTCCAAGATACTCCTGAGGCTGCGCCTAATACCAATAAACTTACCTGGAGGGATGCACTTCGTAATCCTGGCGCTTATCTTGCGACACGGATGGAGAACTACCGCTTATCCCACCAGCGAATAGATGATGATCACACTGGTGAACGTCGTGGTATTAGCGACAAGAACCTCAAAAGGCTTGTGGGTGTGGTTGCCGGTGTAGTGATCGCAGTGAGTGCTTATAAGCTTGGTAATGATATCTTTGGCGATCATAGTGCGTTGGCCGACGCTGCAAATAATGCAGCAGGTAACCACCCTGGTGGCAATATCGGCGGCGGTGATGTAGCCCCAACTCCAGCGGCACCTGCGCCTACTGTTGAAGGTTCGGGTCAAA
>CAMLGO010000092.1 GCA_946479665.1 uncultured Candidatus Saccharibacteria bacterium | reverse complement strand
GCCAACCAAGATACGCCGATTATGCAGGGACTTGATGCGCCGTTACTTGGCTTAGATGTTTGGGAGCATGCCTACTACCTCGATTACAAGAATAAGCGCGATGACTACGTGAAGGCTTGGTGGAATACTGTGAATTGGGATTTTGTTGAGAGCCGATACGAAAAGAAGTGATTGAAGAGGGCCTGCTCGTGCAGGTTCTTTTTTGTTGCGCGACCGGATTATCGCTCGACCTTGTCTCACTCCTCCGCTCATTCACGAAAAAATGTAAACACTTTTTCGTTTCATTCACTTCGCGACCCGGCGCCCTCTGGGCTAGCCGGCTCGAATCCTGCCAGAGGCACGGTATATAAAAATACCCACCAGAAGGTGAGTATTCTTATATGGCGCGCTCGACCGGATTTGAACCGGCGATCTCCTCCGTGACAGGGAGGCGTGATAACCCCTTCACTACGAGCGCATATCACGTTAACCTTCGTATGATAGCAGTTTTTGGCCTCTGTTGCAACACTCCGCGGCCATTTATTTTCACGAACCAGGGTGATATAATAACGAGGATGCATTGATGCCGCTGTAGCTCAGCTGGTAGAGCGGCGCTTTCGTAAAGCGTAGGTCACCGGTTCAAATCCGGTCAGCGGCTCCATGAGCAAAGGTGCACGTATAAAACCAACTGGAGTTTTCTAGGAAATTATTTATGAAATTACGAACTCTTGAAGCGTTTAAGTTAATCACAGGAGATAGGGCGGTTACGACACTGCTTGTCGCCTTTTTATTGTTAGTAGTTGGTTTTTGTATATCTGTCGCGGTATCGCTTCATCCAAGTGAATTGCAGGTAGTGACGCACTATACGGCCTTTGGTATTACGAACTTCTATCGTGATAAATGGTACTACTTTCTGACATTCATCGCTTTTGGCGTTGTTGTTGGCGTTGCGCACACGTGTGCGGTCGCAAAATTATATAAGGAAAAGGATCGTAGCTTTGCGATTGGCTTTGCGTGGCTTGGAATTGTTACGATACTTATCGCTTGGGTGCTTGCGCAATCAATTCTACAGGTGGCATCGTTGTCATAATTATGATTAACCTTGAAATACCACTTGGCAAGCGAACTCCTCTTTATCGTTTTTTTGAGATGCTACCAGCGCTACTTAGTTATGGGGCATTCATTCTTCTATTTGTCCTCGCATTTTTTAGTCCGCTTCTCGCGGCTATTTACTTGCTGCTTATTATCACAACCGTACTAGTGAAGGCTGCGGGCATTGCCGTTCATATGATTAGTGGACAGCGGCGTCTCGACGGCGCGCAGAAGCTAGACTGGGCAAAGCGTCTGCATGAACTCGAAGATCCTAAAGCGGCCTATGCCAAAAAAGCGCATGTAAACTCTCAAGAGTTTGGTTACGAGGCGCACCGCGAAAACCTTCGTCTTATGGCTGCTGCCGAAGAGGGCGACTTTCCGCGACCTTCAGAGCTGTACAATGCTGTTATTATTGCAGCCTACAATGAGAGTTACGAAGTCATCGAGCCGACTATTCAGTCTGTTGCCGATACGCATTACAGCAATAAGCAGATGATACTTGTACTCGCTTACGAGGAGCGAGGGGGCGCGGGTATGGAAGCGACAGCTAAGGCGCTTCATAAGAAGTTTGGCAAAACCTTCAAGGCATTTCATCTCGTTAAGCATCCTAAAGATCTTCCGAATGAAGTTGTCGGCAAGGGCGGCAACATTACTTATGCCGGTAAATGGTTGCAGGGCTGGGTAGAAGAGCAGGGTATTGCCTACAAAGACGTTATTGTGACGACTCTCGACAGTGATAATCGTCCGCATCAGACGTATTTTGACTACGTAACGTATGAATATATTGTCCATGAAGACCGTAAGCACCTAGCGTATCAGCCGGTTTCGCTCTTCTTAAATAACATTTGGGATGCTCCGGCACCGATGCGCGTGGTAGCAACAGGTAACTCATTTTGGAACATCATTAGTTCAATGCGCCCCCATACGCTTCGTAACTTTGCCTCACATTCACAGCCGCTTGACGCACTTGTGGAAATGGATTTTTGGAGCACGCGTACGATCGTCGAAGACGGTCACCAATACTGGCGTAGTTACTTCCACTTTGGTGGTAATTATAATGTTACGCCGATCTATGTACCGATTTATCAAGATGCGGTATTGTCAGATACCTACACGCGCACCCTCAAAGCGCAGTTTGTGCAGTTACGCCGCTGGGCATACGGCGCTTCCGATGTAGCATATGTCGCTACTCGAGTGCTACCAGCAACTCGTAACGTGCCGTTTTGGGCAGGATTCGTGCGCTTGGTGCGTCTTATTGATGGTCACCTTACGCTCGCTTCTATTTCGCTTCTTGTTGCCTTTGGTGGGTGGGTGCCACTCTTCGTTAATAGTGAAGCGGCTCATAGTATTGCCGCGCATCAGTTGCCAGATGTTGTTAGTATCATGCAACGCATCGCACTACTTGGTCTTGTCGTGACGATCTTCCTATCATTCAAGATGCTACCTCCACGTCCAGCGCGCTACAAACGTCACCGTACGGTTGGTATGATTCTCCAGTGGGTACTCATGCCCGTGACGGCGATTGTCTATAGTACAGCTTCGGCACTCTATTCACAGACTCGCTTGTTGTTTGGTCGCTATCTCGACAGATTCGATGTTACCGAGAAGGCGACTGCCGACTCCGTGGCGCGCGCGAAACAAGCGAAGGTCTCCCGCGCTTCTTTACTGAAGAAATAAGCTGATGTTGAGCGGCATACTGCATGGCTGCTAGCTCGTCGTATTGTTTGAGGGTCTGATGAGTGACTGCTTCAATATCTTCTGGTGTGATAGTCTTTAATTGAGTCGATAAGGTATCTTCAATCGTTTGCGCCAGCGCTAATGAGCTATATTCCGCTTCTTCTTGAGAATGGTGAAATGCCTTAGAGATGCTGATGGTTAGCTTGCCGAGGTTGAAAGTATCTTCGCTACCATCAGGGATTGTAACGATCTTGTTGTCCGCCAGTGATGGTCGTTCGTGCGTCGTAAATACCGTCCCGCATTTATTACAGCTGCGCCGACGCCATACCGACGGCCTTTTTTTGTGTGGTCGTGAATTAGCTACGGTTGTTGAAGGATAAAAACAATTTATGCAAAACATGTCTATATATTGACATACCGCAAGACAAAAAGCTAGTGGATAAAACATGAATGAGTGGGGATAAAAACATCCCTCGGCTTCAGCCGAGGGATGGGAATTAGCAATATAAATAGTCGAGCGCTAGTTGGTGTGAGCGCGATTTTTA
>CAMLGO010000091.1 GCA_946479665.1 uncultured Candidatus Saccharibacteria bacterium | reverse complement strand
ATCGAAAAGCACTCGAAAATTCGGGTGCTTTTTCGTATCTGTTAAATTATTCGATTCTTTTTTACCACCCCTGTTAGACTATTGACTTATTCAATTATTTATGCTAATATAAACATATCCTTGTCTCACGAATGAAAGGTGCACTAAATGGAACTCACACAGGAAGTCATCAACCGAATGATCGGTGGCCAGCTGGAAGTTCAGAACCACAGCGAAGGCTACCTCTATCGGGGTGAGGTCAGTACTATGAAGCTGGAGGGCGAGGGTTATTCACTCGAGCTCGTCGTCAGCTTTAACTGGCTCGCCAAGATGGAGTCGGACTTCGAGTGGAGTGTCACCAAGCCGACACCGTACAAGGTCAGCTTATTGATATACTCCGTCTCCGACATCGGTGATGGACGAATCTTTCTCAGCTCGTACATCACCGGTGAGAACATCACCATCTTCCCACCCAACGGTAGCAAGCTGGACCCCAACAAGGTACGAGGACTCCTCCTCGCATAACCACACCCTCACGAAAGGATGGCGAAAGCCCCTCGACTGAGGGTGCTTTCATTCCAGCGAATGATTTCACTCATCATTTCTTTATAAGTCGAGTAGCTTAGGGCTACCAAGTAAAACATCAAAGTTTGAAGAGAACCCCGCACAGCTGGCTGCCATGCGGGGCTCGAGGAGGAGCGGGTTAGTGCGCCAACCCTGCTGCACGCAGGAAGTGTCGCAAGTTGTGATACTCCACTGCCAAGATTTGGTCTTGGCTCAAAGGCACAGGCGACGGACCCTCTTCTTCCGGGTCATACCCCGGATAGTGTGCTGCGTAGTTGCTGAGTGCATCGAGCACCAGATCAACTTGTTCAAGAAAGTTCTGGCGCAAATCATCCGGCATCTTCTCGTGCAGCCCATCTCCGCGTAGCTCATACCCGTAGTGAGCACCGAGCCACAAAGTGGCCCGAACTGCCCGGCGCGCAGTGCCTGGCAAATCTCGGCTTGCTTGGCCTGCCTGAATGGATAACACTGCTTCTTCGGGACTTGAAAATAGTCCTTCGTGAGGCATTTACACTCCTTCTACTCGATCGAATTAACACACCGACTGGTGGTCAATTGCATAACTAATTTTAACATCTTTTGAGGTATTTGTAAAAGTATATCCGTAGAAACTGCTAATCCACAATACTCGCAACCCGATACTTTGTTCGCGCCGAACTATGCATCATCATTGCAATAACGCTCAAGACAGTAAGCAGGAGAACTGGCACAAGCATTGCCGCAAGCAGATTGTAACTCTCGGCAATAAAGCCGATCAACGCCGGACCAGCCATAAGGCCGATACTACCGCAGGTACTCGCGCGAGCAATCGCCACGTTACGATCACCACCCGGAAGATTGCCTGCCATCGAGATGAGAATCGGCACAAGTACCGAGACGCCGATACCAACGATTCCAAAGCCGATCAATGCCAATACAATATTTGGTGACAATAGGCCGATACTCAACCCAAGCACACCCAGTATACCGCCAACAGTCAGCGTTTGGACTGCGCCAAACTTACGAATCACAACGTCGCCAGAGAAGCGCCCAATCGTCATGCACGCATTGAAAATCATATAAGCAAGGACTGCGATGAATGGACCGGCTGCATGCTCCTGCTTCATGTAAATCGCGCTCCAGTCGGCAATTGCACCTTCTGTGAGATAACAAACAAAGATCAAGCCCCCGATAAGCAGTACTTGGCGCCACCACCTCGCCCTGTGGTGTTTGTGTGGCTTTTCGATCACTGTATGATCCTCTTCGAAGTCATACTTCGTGACGTCGAAAAGCTTGGCGATGAGCATCACACCAATAACCGATAGTCCGGCAGCAATTATCGACATACTTTGCAGTACCGAAAGATGATGCGCCGCCATAAAACCGCCGACGGCAGCGCCAGCTAAACCACCGACACTAAAGAGAGCGTGGAAGCTACTCATGATCGCTTTGGCATATGCCTTTTCAATGTCGATGGCCTGAGCATTGATTGCGATACCGGCGATACTCGTGAGGCCACCGAACAAAGCAAAAGCGAGCGCGAGCGTCACAAAGTTACCAGACAAGGCAATAAGTATCAAAACAAGCGGAAAGAGAGGAGCGAGGATAGATAAGAGCAGTCGCAGCCCAAGACGCCTGATAAGCGGGGCAGCAAATTGCATGGCCACAAAACCACCAAGTGAGCAGCAAAGCAAGGCAAGACCAAGCGCACCGGGTGTCAGCTCGAGATTTTCTTTAATACGCGGGATGTTGGCAGCAAATGTACCACTACCGACACCGAGCATAAAATATACCGTCTTCGCGGCGATTCGTCCCCATAGCAGTTCTGTCTTTGATTGCTTATTTTTTGACATCTTTTCTATCATACAGGATACACCAGGGATTAGAACAGGGAAGTTGCCACTTTTCAGCTTGACAAAAATACTTTACTTTGGTAAAGTACGAGCATGACAAAGTCAGTCGACAATCTATGGCAGTCCGACAGCACGAAGCAACTCGTGACCACCTTTACACGCATCGCTGACGAAAAGACAATGCGCAATTTCTTGCGCGACGTTATGACCGAAAAGGAAATTATCGAAATCGCCGCCCGCCTCGAAGCGGCTCGCATGCTACGTACCGGCGAGACTTACACGACCATTGCAGAAAAAACAAAGCTCAGCAGCCGCACTATTGCTCGTATTAGCGAGTGGCTACAAAACGGCCAGGGTGGATACGCCGCCGCACTTGATCAATCAGATGTTCACCATGACCATATTCCGCCAGCTCGTGCTAAGGTAGCATAATATCGTCATATCGATTTCGTACCGCCAGCACGTCGCTGGCGTTTTAAGTAACTATTAAATACGACGTATACATATACAAGGAATAACTATCATGAATGAATTTGGAACATTTTACCGCACCGGTGAAATGAATATAGAAACAATTATCGAACCATATCAGCGAGCATTTGCAGAAGCGCCCTGGTACGAAGTGAGTAAATGCGCCGACAGACAAGTGCCGCAGCGCTGTATAGGTGGACTGTCGCGAATCGCCCTCAATTCGCTATGTGGCACATGCGGCGCCATGCCAGATCGACAAGCGTATGAAGCGAAGGAATTAACCGACAGGTTTAATTCTCTTGAACAATCACGGCCACTCAATTGGTATACAGAGGAGACTGATACTGGCATTGCGCTTGCATCACTCGCTTGGACAGCAACACCAGAGACAATTGCCACAGAGAAGTATGCTAATGATCCAGATATGAAACCGTGGCTCGAGAAGATGTTTGGCGAACAAGAAATTATATGGCTCGAC
>CAMLGO010000090.1 GCA_946479665.1 uncultured Candidatus Saccharibacteria bacterium | reverse complement strand
TTGAAGACTACCATCGAAATGTTGATGAGATTATGAAACAGGCGCTACTATCACTCGGACTCATGAAGGATAAAAGCGACGACACGGCATACCGGACGTATTTTCCTCATGCGATTAGCCATGGTCTTGGGGTAGACGTTCATGATAGTCTTGGCGGTCCACGCTATCTGCAGCCGGGCATGGTGCTGACAGTGGAGCCGGGCATCTACATTCCCGAAGAAGGAATCGGTGTTCGTATTGAAGACGATATACTCATTACCGACACAGGGCATACCAACTTAAGCGGCCGTCTATCGACAGACCTACGCTAGATTGGTATACTAAGAGAAGTATTATGAAAAAACAATTCATGCTTTTTCTGTTTCGATGGGCACTCAACTCATTCGGATTGTGGGTAGCGGTTCGCCTATTTCACACTGGCTACAGCGATGATCAATTGTCGGCTGGCTTTTGGGTATTTGTCCTTGCTGGTCTGATATTCTCGATCATCAATAGCGTACTTCGTCCGATTGTTATTATCTTGTCACTTCCAGCTATTTTGGTGACGCTTGGTCTCTTTACGCTTATTGTCAACGGACTTATGGTGTATTGGTCGCTCGCACTGGCGCCTGGCATTCATATGACCTTCTGGCACTCTGTTCTTACGGGAATGGTGCTGAGTCTGTTAAACTATATAGTAAGTAGCATTATGGAATTGCACTATAACAGTCGTTCGCAAGGGGAGACATCATGAACATCAATATTATTCTTCAATTCATTACCGTTGGTTCGGCAATTTTGATGATCTTGGCTATTTTATTGCAGCAGCGCGGCGCATCACTCGGTGCCGGCTTCGGCAGCTCTGGCGAGCTCTATACAACTCGTCGCGGACTTGATAAGAATCTTTTTGAAGTAACAATTGTCCTTGCGGTTATTTTTATCTTCTCTATCCTAGCTGGTCTATTGCTTCCACTATTTAATCTGTAAGGGGCGATACCGTGGCCGAAGAAAAACGTAAGTCGTGGCGACAATTTCAGCAGTTGAACTTCAATAGCAAGAAGCTTTCAAAGCGTGCTAAAAAAGCCGAAGGCGCAACGCTTCGCCATGCCCACAAGTTTATTGTCCACCGCTGGGAGAATATTCGAAGTGTCCGGCGACATGTCATCGGTTGGCTTGTGCTTATCGGCCTGCTCATTGCAGGTGTCGGCATTCAGCTCAACTGGTTTCAGCGAAGCTATAGTACGGATGCGCCTGCGGCCGGTGGCACCTATGCCGAAGCGGCCCTAGGTCCACTCGATACGTTGAATCCTATTTATGCTACGACAAGTGCCGAATCTTCAGCCACTAAGCTGCTATTTTCAAGTCTGTATGATTATGACAGCACCGGTCATCTGCGCGGTGATGTTGCGAAAAGTATGAAAGTGAATGCCGAGGGTACTGTGTATACCATTGCACTGCGTCATGATGCTATGTGGCATGATGGCACACGCCTGACAGCGAAGGATGTTGTCTTCACGATCAATACAATCAAAAATCCGGTTACGCGTAGTACGATCAAGGGCTGGCAAGGTATCGACGTCAAGGCAGTCGATGATTTTACGGTCACATTTACACTTCCGGCTATCAATGCCACCTTCTCGCATGCGCTTACGTTTCCCATCTTGCCAAAACATATCTTAGAGGATGTACCTCCTAATTTGCTGCGTGAGAATAGCTTTGGTCAAACTCCGACAGGTAGCGGACCATTCAGGATTCGTCTGCTGCAGATCATTGATATCACAAACGGACGGAAGATTGTGCATATGTCGGCCAATAAGGAGTACTACAGAGGCGCGCCTAAGTTATCGCGCTTCCAGCTGCATGTCTACGGGACGACTGATGCCATTGCTATGGCGCTTCGCACGAGCGAGGTGAGCGCTGCTGCGGACGTAGCGGCTAGCTCTGTACCGGCCGTTGACACGGGTCGTTATAATGTTCTTGCGCGTCCGATCAATAACGGTGTATATGCTATTTTCAATACGAGACAGGATATACTGAAGGACAAAACGGTGCGCCAGGCGTTGCAGGCTGCGACGAACGTGGCTGATATTCGAAAGTCGGTCTCGCCAGACGTCCCCGCGCTTGATCTTCCATTTATCAATGGGCAGGTGACTGGTGCGGACGTACCGAAGCGCCCCCCTTACGATGCGGCCAAAGCGGCAGCCATGCTTGAGCAGGCCGGATGGAAGAAACAGGCCGACGGCAAGCGTGCCAAGGACGGACAGCCACTACAGCTACGTATCTTGACGTTGAAGGACAGTGGGTATGAGAAGGCACTTGAGCCACTTGCCCAGCAGTGGCGATCAATCGGTGTGACAATCGATGCTGAGATTCTCGATCCTACGGACCGCGACGTGTCAGAGCGTTTACAAAACCGCAACTTTGATGTGCTTTTGTATGGCTTGGCTATTGGTGCCGACCCTGACGTCTTTGCTTATTGGCATTCTTCGCAGAGCTCTCAGCGTCTATTGAACCTGTCGAGCTATGCCGATGCGGCGGCGGATGAGGCGCTATCAAGCGCACGCTCGATTACAAATCCCGAGCTACGCAATGCGAAATATATTAGCTTTGCCAAACAATGGCTGCAAGATGTACCGGCAATCGGACTTTATCAGCCGGTGGCGTACTACGCCTACGCAAAGACAAGCCAGTCAATGGATCCGACGATGCACTTGATTTCATCACGTGATCGATACGCCGATGTTCTGTATTGGACAGCCGACCGGGCAACTGTTTACAAAACGCCGTAACCTCGCTATAATCGTTCGAGTAACATCCCTTATGCGCGAATGGCGGAATTGGTAGACGCGTCAGCTTGAGGGGCTGGTGTCCTTCGGGACGTGGAGGTTCAAGTCCTCTTTCGCGCACCAAAAGAAAAAGACAGATATTCGTATCTGTCTTTTTCTTTTGAGGTCCCGCGAGTTCCTCTTTCGCCGGCTCAGGTCCATACTTACCCTTGAAATTACCTCTCATATCTGTTACAATACACGTAAAGGAAGCCCGTCAGAAATGGGCATATTTTTATGACAGACCCAAAATTTATTCGCAATATTGCGATTATCGCCCACGTCGACCACGGCAAGACCACTATGGTAGACGGGCTACTCAAGCAAAGTAACACATTCCGCGACAACCAGGCTGAAATGAGCCAGGATCTTATTATGGATAGCGGTGATCAAGAGCACGAGCGCGGCATTACTATTACTGCCAAGCAAACATCGATTTATCACGGTGACTACAAAATCAACATTATCGATACTCCAGGCCACGCCGATTTCTCTGGTGAAGTTGAACGTACGCTTAATAT
>CAMLGO010000089.1 GCA_946479665.1 uncultured Candidatus Saccharibacteria bacterium | reverse complement strand
ACGCTGTCTGCGAGTTAATTTCTTGTCATCAAGCGGCTGATCGATATCGCGTAGCGAGGCATTAATCTCCGATCGACTAAGCCGAGGGGATTCTTCTTTTTGCAAGCTGTGTTCGAGTCGGTCGCCGGTATGCAGCTGTCGCTTGGCAATTGTTTCTGTCGCTTGAGCTGGGGTTTGACGATGAAGATCACCAAGCTGCTCACCTGAGCGGCGTGGCACAAATCCATCTATAGAAGATTGTCGTTTTTTCATAAATACTCATACAAGTATAGCAAGAATACTCTATTACGCGAAGTTATTAATCACAACCAATTTGCTTCCTCTCGATTATAAAAACGTGTATAGTGAGAAGTAATGGAAGCAACTTTCTTACAGCGCCACCCATTCGTTAAAGACACAATTGGCATTATCGTCTTTATCGTTTGCGTCATCATCGGTACCCTTCTTATTAACACATATGTATTTCGCAGCTTTAGCGTTCTTGGTCAAAGCATGGAAAAGACAATGTACACTGGCGATCGACTGATCGTAAATCGCCTTCCCGTTACGCTAGCTCAGCTGCAAAACAAACCGTACATTCCAGAACGAGGTCAAGTAATCGTATTCAAGAATCCAAATTTCAGCCTCGGCACGACTGACGAATTTGTCGTCAAACGAGTTGTTGCCTTTCCAGGCGAGCGTGTGACCGTCAAGGAAGGCATCGTCACTGTCTACAACAGTGAGCACCCCGACGGTTTTCATCCGGACGATGCACAAAAGGACGATCCTAGCAGTCAGCCAGGCTCACCAACGAGCGGCGATGTAGATACGGTCGTCGCAAAAGAAACGATATTCGTCATGGGCGACCACCGAGTAGGCCAATTCTCATGCGACTCACGTAGCTGCATGGGTACGATTCCCTATTACGATATCGTCGGCCCTGTAGGGCTACGCATCTTCCCATTCGATAAAATTCGAGGCTTCTAGCATTCTTTAGCTATTAAAAAACCACCCGTACGGGTGGTTTTTTAATAGCTGCTTTTACGCCTCTAGCAGCTTTTGGATACGCTGGAATTCATCATCACTCGTGAACTTAATTACAATTTGCCCAGCGCCCTTGGCATTTGTCTTAACGCTTACTGGTGCGGCTAGTCGCTGAGCCAGTCGCTTCGTATCTGCTTCGTATGCAACAGGCGCAACCACCGATCGCTTCTGCGTTGACTTGACCTGGGCTGTCTTTTTCAGCTCAACAATGAACTGTTCGATCTTGCGCGCGCTCCACTCCTCTTTGATCAATCTCGGCAGTAGTTCGTTTACGATCACCTCGTCAATGCCGACAAGCGGACGCGCCTGACCCTCGGTAAGTTTGCCCTCAAGAAGAGCTGTTCGCACAATGGCTGGCAATCGAAGAAGGCGCAGTGTATTGCTGATCGTGCTCACTGATTTGCCGCCTACCCGTTGCCCAATCTCATCAAGCGTCAGGTTAAATTGATCGCGTAACTTTAGATACGCAGTCGCCGTTTCGAGCGCGTTAAGGTCGCGACGTTGAAGGTTCTCGATCAACGACAACTCAAGACGATGCTGGTTGCTAAGTGTGCGCACCAATGCCGGAACTTTATCGAGGCCGCTCATACCTGCAGCCCGGAAGCGCCGCTCACCGGCGACAATCATATACCCGTCAGTGTGCGGCGTCACGACAATCGGCTGTAAAATACCATGCTCGGCAATCGATGTCGCCAGCTCTTGCAATGCACCTTCGTCAAAATGACGGCGCGGCTGATCAGGATCGGCGTGGATTTCGCTCAGCTTAATATTGCGCAGTTCAGATACCTTCTCATCTTGGCGAGCCGTCGGATCAAACGACTCATCAAGTAGATCGGTTGGAATCAATGATTCAAAACCACGGCCAAGCCCTTTTTTAAGCGACACGATCTAACACCTCCTTCGTAACAGCCTTATATGCACGAGAGCCCTTTGAAAAACGATCATATGCTCCAACCGGCAGTCCATGACTTGGTGCTTCGGCTAAGCGAATGTTACGTGGAATGGTTGTCTCGAACACTTTGCCAGGGAAATGCTTTTTAATCTCTTCGTGCACTTGATTGCTAAGGGTCGTGCGACTATCCATCATTGTTGGCAGCACGCCAAGCAATTCCAGAGTTGGATTCATGCTCTTTCGGACAAGCTTCATTGTCTCAAGCAGCTGCCCAAGACCTTCAAGCGCATAGAACTCAGCCTGAACAGGCAGAAGAACGTAGCGAGCGGCGATCAGGCCGTTCACCGTAAGCAAACTCAAGCTTGGCGGGCTGTCGATAATGATGAAGTCGTAATCCCCGCCTACCTTTTCAACAGCCATCTTCAACCGTGAAAAGCGGTGATCAGCCTGGGCCAGCTCAACCTCTGTATTTGCAAGATGTGGTGTTGTTGGTGCAAGAAAAAGCTGTTTATGCTCGGTAGGCATGACCACCTCGGACAAGTCCTTTTCCTCAAGAATCACATCTTTCATCGTCGCAGTTAGTTGCTGTTTGTCGATACCAAGGCCGCTCGTCGCGTTCCCCTGCGGGTCAAAGTCGATCAAAAGCGTCTTTTTTCCAGCCTTAGCAAGGAAATAAGCAATATTAACGCTACTGGTTGTCTTGCCAACACCACCCTTTTGGTTTGTCACTGAAATAACGGTCGCCACTGTTTATATCTTCCCTCTTCTTTTACCCTATTGTAGCACGAGCGGAATGAAAAAACATATCTGGACATGATATACTCGACCTATCTATGAATACTTTTATTATGCACCTACGAAAGCTTCCTCTATGGGCTAAATCATCACTTGCCGGCCTGGCATTTATATTCGTTTTTATCGGCATTGGTCTTTATGCCGATGCAAGCCTTTTTGATTTCACCACAAATAAAGAAACGCCCGCCTTTGGCCGCAGCATTCCTGCCGACCCTGTTAACTCGTTCTTGCGGTACGATAGCAATCACTATCGGACCATCGCCACAAACGGCTATACCGCTATGGAAACAGCCTTCTTTCCGCTCTTCCCGCTTCTTGTAAAAGGAGTTAGTTATGCGGCAGGAACAAGCATTAGTGTGTCGCTTTTCGTCATCAGCTTCATGTTTCTTATTGCAAGCGCGATTATTCTCGCGTACTGGCTGCGATTTGAGCTAAAACTTCGAAAATCAAAACTATCACCATGGGCCGTGATTGGACTAATCGCGCTATTTCCGACGTCGTTTTATATGGCGCTTGGCTATTCGGAGAGTCTTTTTGTGTTTATCACCGTCTCATCCCTCTTCGCCTACCGCAAAGGAAACTATTGGCTGGCGGCCATTGGAGCTGCTCTTGCAACCGCCACTCGCGTACAA
>CAMLGO010000088.1 GCA_946479665.1 uncultured Candidatus Saccharibacteria bacterium | reverse complement strand
CACTACGTGCACATACAGGCAGTTCTCGCGCCCAACCTTTTGGCCAAGTTCGCGAATCGCTTCAATAAAGCTCAGGCCTTCATAGTCACCGACCGTACCGCCGATTTCAACGATATGAATATCGCTGTCTTTGCCGGCTTCAACAATCGCCTCTTGAATCGCCTGCGTAAGATGCGGCACCAGCTGGACTGTCTTGCCACCAAATTTACCCGCTCGCTCATCAGCAATCAGTTGCGACAAGAGCTTGCCAGACAGTGTCGCATTCTTCTGTGTCAGTTCGATATCTAAAAATCGTTCATAGTGCCCCAGGTCCAAATCGGTCTCGGCACCATCCTTCGTCACGAAGCATTCGCCATGTTCCGCAGGATTCAAAAGACCCGCATCCACATTAAGATACGGGTCACATTTTTGAATCGAAACGACACTACCCTTAGCCTGTAGAACTGCGCCAATACTAGCCGCGGTAATGCCTTTTCCTACCCCCGAGAGCACACCCCCAGTTACAAATATGTATTTCTGTTTTTTATCCATGTTCGCTATGTCTCCCATGGAATTTCATTGTAGCACTTGGCCCATACAATACACCATATGTAGTATGTTGTGATATTTGCATTACGCTATATGTGCACTTTCTCCACTACTGAAGCATCTTTTAGAAAACACCTAGTGCTTATGCTTTACGTTTGCTATAGTCAATGTAAAGGTATTCATAAGATATGATTCAAAAATACAAACACTCGGGTGGCTTCACTATCGTTGAACTACTCATTGTCATCGTTATCATTGGTATTCTTGCTGCCATCACGATCGTTGCCTATAACGGCATTCAGGAGCGGGCACGGGCCAGTAGTGTCAGCTCGGCACTCAGCCAAGCTGCACGCAAATTGGGTGTCTATAATGTCGATAATGGCGCCTACCCCTCCACCTTGGCGGCAGCGGGGGTTGTCGACGGCAACAGTGTCAGTTATCAGTACAGTAGTACTACGTCGACCTACTGCATAACCGCGACAAACGGCACAACCTCGTATAAGATTACCGAATCTTCCTCACCCGCCCAGGGCGGATGTAATGGACACGGCCAGGGAGGTGTTGCAGCAATCAGCAACCTTGTACCAAACCCGAGCTTCGAGTCCAACTCAACCGGCTGGTCTTATCGCTGGTACGGCAACACTGGTGGCGCGGGTACAAACTCACGCCAGACCACAGGCGGCACTTATGGTCCTGCCTACTTGCGCAAGACCTGGACCATCGGAGCTAGTGCCGCAGATAATGGCTTTAACACCGGTACCGGACAGGTGGTCGTAACGGCCGGCACCGGCTATACAATGTCTGGCTCGATGCGCACAAACCGTTCAGATTTTTCAGCACGCGTCGGAGTGCAGTGGTACGACTCAACCGGAACTCAAATCGGCGCCACGGCTACCTGGGGAAGCACAACTACTCTTGCAGCAAATACTTGGCAACGCATTTCAGCTAATTTCACCGCCCCAACTGGTGCCGTTACTGCTATTGCCATCTTCACCAATGCAAACGGCATTACCTGGGCAGCCAATGATACGCTCGACTTCGACGGCGCCATGGTCAATAGCGCTTCAAGCACAGTCTACGCAGACGGAGACACGCTCAACTGGGCTTGGTCGGGAACACCTAATAACTCTGTCTCAAATGGACCACCGCAATAATGAAGCGTTCCCAGTCTGGCTTCACCATTGTCGAACTCCTTATTGTCATTGTGATAATAGGCATCCTCGCAGCCATCACAATCGTTGCCTATAACGGCATCCAGCAGCGTGCTCGGGAAACAACGATCAAAGCCGACTTGGCTAACAGCGCCAAAAAGATGGCGAATGATAATGTCCTCAACGGCAGCTATGCCCTCACCCAAGCAGCGGTCGATGGTGGCAATGGCTTACCGGCAAGTAGCGGAACAAGCTATCAGTACCATAGCACCGGTACGACCTACTGTATTACTGGCACCAATGGAACCAGCAGCTACATGATCAGTGACACCGCCACCACTCCAGCCACTGGCGGATGTGCCGGAGATGGCCAAGGCGGCGTAGCAGCAGTGACGAACTTAATCACCAACCCAACTATTGAAACAGGAACTGCTACGTACGGAATAGGCGGCGTTGGCGTTGCCTCATCGACAGACTGGGCAAATAACGGCACGCACTCATTGAAGCTTACGCCAACTGGCGCAACTTCCGATTCCTACACAAATGTTGGTGGCGACACCGGTGCGGTACGCCTCGGGATGCAAGCCGGCAACACCTACACAATTAGTGGAACGATCAGCCTATTAGCACCACAGGCCGGGACGCTACAACCTATCCGTGCTCGTACTATTCGCGTATTCACAAAAGTCGGTGCTGGCTCTTACGTTGAAGCCGGCCCTACAGCGGCGGCTAACGGCGCCGGGGCGACGCGACTTACCTATACATTCACCGTACCTGTTGGCGCAACCGAAGCCTTCATTCGACTTTACAATGGCAGCAACAGCACGACCGACTTCGTTTATTGGGACAGTATCATGTTGACCTCTGGATCGAATGTCTATAATTACGCGGACGGCAATACAACCAACTGGATCTGGAACGGCACCCCACATAGCGCAACCTCAACCGGACCAGCTCCGTAATGAAGCGCGCTCAATCTGGCTTCACCATCGTTGAGCTGCTCATTGTCATTGTGATCATTGGCATCCTTGCCGCCATCACACTCGTCGCCTACAACGGCATCCAGCAGCGCGCTCGGGATGCAACAGTAAAAGCCGACATGGAAAGTAGTGCCAAGAAAATGGCCAATGATAATGTTCTTAATGGTAGCTATGCTTTAACAGCCGCTGCTGTAGATAACAATAATGGTCTTCCTACCAGTGGCAGTACCACCTATCAGTACCATAGTACTGGTACGACTTACTGTATTACCGGAACGAACGGTACCAGCAGCTACATGATTAGCGACACCGCTACTACTCCAACCCCTGGCGGCTGTGCTGGCGATGGCCAAGGTGGCGCGGCGGCAATAACGAATCTCGCTATCAATCCAAGCGCAGCAACTAATGTAAGCTACTGGTCAACTAACAACGCCGGCGCAAGCATTGCACGAGACGGCGCCTCATCGCGACCTGGCTCACTTACCTCCGGAAGCGTCAAAACTACTTTCACGACCGCAACTTCTATTTCAACACAGCTATGGGATGGCTCGGCAACACCTCTTGTTCCAACCGCAGCGAACGACTCGATGACCATATCAGCCTGGGTGAAATCGTCGGTTGCCGGACGAACCTTGCGCATTGCTCATCGCTGGCGAAGCAGCGCACTTGCCCAGATTAGCGAATCCGACTCATCATACTTTACTACCTCCCCCGGCTGGACACAGGTAAGTTTCACTGCACAAGCGCCAGCTACAGTCGCCTACGACCACGTGTCATTCTATTTCGACGGTCAAGCGACCGACTCA
>CAMLGO010000087.1 GCA_946479665.1 uncultured Candidatus Saccharibacteria bacterium | reverse complement strand
AGAACACAGCTATCGCGTAGGTTGCACTATAGTGACAGCAACAATGATGGCATACGTTATCACCCGGTAGAGGCGGCGCAGCTTGCCGAAGATAGAAAGAGGCTACGATCCCTAGGCGCGCTGCCGGTTGCAATCTGGCGAGCAGAGACAGGACGCTCGCCACGGACTGGCGACATTCAAGTACAGCTCGAACTGCAGCCAACAGCGGCTCAGCGGCAACTGCTTGGCGGTTTTGTACTACAGGAGTCTATGAAGTCACTAGAGGAGGTGCTTCTTATTTATACGCGCCTATCTCATCGAGTTCTTCGCTCGGCTGACGAAGTGGCAAAGGCTGCCTTCATGCTCGAGCACGATCTTGGGATGCATGAGGCAAATCGACCAGCACTTGCTCGTCCCTCGGCGCTGTATGTTGGCAACCCGCATATCACCGAGCGAGCAGGTGATATCCATATCGTTAATCAGTCTTCATAAAATTATCTTTCATTTTATGGTATAGTTAGGCTATGTTACTGACAATTATCCATCACTCACATCTTCTGCCGAAGCGAGTCGGATAGTTCTCTTTGCCTTTAGTGTAATATGCAGCGCCGACCATCGTTTCGGCATTTTTCATATTTAATAACGTACTTTAACGAGGAACCATCATGACTAATCAAACCGACTCAATATTGCAAGCAACTGACAAAAATGTCACAATACCAACAGATATGACGACACTTTCTTCACAACCCTACAAAGGCACACGCGACTACTACCCGGCAGACAAGCGTATTCAGAACTACATTTTTGATACATGGAAGCAGGTCGTGCAACGTCATGGCTACGAAGAATACGGTGCGCCAATGCTTGAGCCACTTGAGGTATATACAGCAAAGAGCGGGCAAGAGCTTGCCGGTGAGCAAACCTATGCCTTTACCGACCGCGGTGGTCGCACAGTGGCGATTCGCCCCGAGATGACACCTTCAATTTCTCGTATGGTGGCCGCTCAGCGCCAAGAACTTGGCTATCCCGCACGTCTTTTCTCAATTGCCAATTTCATGCGCTACGAGCGCCCACAGCGCGGTCGTGAACGCGAATTCTGGCAGCTGAACACTGATATTTTTGGTGTCGAAGGCGCGATTGCTGAGGCAGAAATTATCGGGCTCGCAAGCGAAATCATGAAAGCGTTCGGCGCCACCGATGATATGTTTACGATCAAAATCAACAACCGTAAGCTCATCAACTTCATGATGGCGCAGTATCTTGGACTCGATAACCCCGAAGCGCTTTCGATGGTGAAGCTATTTGATCGCAAAGATAAAATCTCGAAAGAGGATTTTACGGCTCAGGCGACAGATATTTTCGGTGCGGGTATGGCTGAGAATGGTCTTGCAAAGGTCGAGCAGCTGCTCGGGGCAAAAAGCATGGCCGATCTACCGGTAGAGCTACGCGAGAGTAGTGCTGTAAGTGAGGTTCAGGAACTGTTCACCCTTTTGGAGGCAGCCGGCGTGAAGAATGCCATCTTTGATATTACGCTCATGCGCGGCCTCGACTACTACACAGGCACAGTGTTTGAGGTAGTAGATACCGACCCGCAGAATAATCGTTCGCTGTTTGGCGGTGGTCGCTATGATGGGCTGGTTGGCATCTTCGGCGCTGAACCGATTCCAACGGTCGGCATGGCACCTGGCCTTACGACGATGGAACTATTTTTGGCAACGCACAACTTATTGCCTCGGCTTGTTTCAACGACCGACATCGGCATTATCGTGCTGGGCGATTCACTTAAGGGTGCGTTAAAGCTAGCTTCTGAGCTACGCGAACAAGGCGTGAATGTCGAAGTTGACATTTCTGGTCGCAAGCTTGAGAAACAGATGAAGGCAGTACTCAAAAAGAATGTACCATTCATGCTATTCGTCGGCGAACAAGAATTGACCGATGGTTTGTATTCTTTGAAGGATGCGACGACTGAAGAGGAACAAAAACTGTCGGTTGACGGCATTGCTAAGCGTATTCGACAACGCTATATCTAGTGCCTCGGTTGAGCCTTGGGGTGCCATCTGATATAATTGGGCTAATGAAGACGACCGTAAAACACCTATCCGATACAAAAGTTGAGTTGACTATTTCACTTGGCGCCGAAGAACTAAAAGCTGCCGAGCAGGTAGCGCTTACAAAGCTTGCAAAGAATGCTAAGGTTCCAGGCTTTCGCAATGGCAAGGTTCCGGCTAGCGTTGCCGCTAAAAGCGTTGACCCAGCCGCACTTGCCGAGCAGACACTTGAAGACGCACTTTCAAAAGCTGTTGCCGAGGCGTTTACCTCTGAAAAGATCCAGGCGCTTGATCGTCCAGCGGTTGAAGTGAAAAAGTTTGTTCCTGGTAGCGAACTTGAATTTACGGCTGAGACTGAGATCATCCCGGCCATTACACTTGGTGACTACAAAAAGCTCAGTGCCAAGAAGGAAAAGGCAACCGTGGCTGCAAAAGACGTTGATGAAATCATCGAGCGTATGCGCACTAACTTTGCTGAAAAGAAAGATGTTGAGCGTCCTGCAAAAGACGGCGACGAGACGGTCATCGACTTTGTCGGGAAGAAGGATAATGTTGCCTTCGACGGCGGTACTGGTAACGACTACAGCTTGACGCTTGGTAGTAACTCATTTATCCCAGGCTTTGAAGAGGGAATTGTTGGCAAGAAGCCAGGCGAAACATTCGATCTTGATCTTGAATTCCCTAAAGATTATCACGCTAAAGAACTTGCAGGTAGCAAGGTGACTTTCACGACAACTCTTAAATCTGTCAAAGAGGTTGTTCTTCCTGAGGTAAACGACGAGTTTGCCGCAAAGTGTGGTCCATTTACATCTGCTGATGACATGAAGGCTGATATCAAGCGTGAGCTTGGTGATCAGAAAGAGCGTGAAGCGGGCGAGAAGCTAAAGGACGCGCTTGTAAAAGAACTCATTGGTGTGAGTAAGGTGCCAGTCCCTGAGATTCTTGTTGCTGACCAAGCAAAAAGCATCGAACAGGATATGACGCAGAACC
Source organism: uncultured Candidatus Saccharibacteria bacterium (assembly GCA_946479665.1). The sequence goes on along the minus strand of CAMLGO010000087.1, from coordinate 476 downwards.
TAATGTACCAAGGCATGAATCTTGACATGTATCTTGAGTCAAAGAACCTTACGAAAGAGGAGTGGCTCGATACAGAAGTGAAAGAAGCAGCCGAAAACCGCGTGAAGGCTGGCCTGGTGCTTGCCGAGCTAAGCAAGATTGAGAAGATTGAAGCGACAAATAAAGAGCTTGAAGATCATATCAACCTTTACAAGCAACAATATGCAAACAACAAGGAAGCGTTGAAGCAATTCGACAACCCTGAAGTGCAGCGTGACATCGCCAACCGTCTTTTGACTGAAAAGACAGTCGAGCGACTTGTTGAACTAAACAGCAAGTAGCCCCAAAGAATATACATTAAAGCAGTCCGCTAGTAGGGCTGTTTTAATTTAGCACTCACTTGCATCGAGTGCTAAAGCAGGTGTATACTGAATACATGAATAAGCCTAGTAGTTATCTTGTACCAACAGTTATAGAGAAGACGCATGATGGCGAAC
>CAMLGO010000086.1 GCA_946479665.1 uncultured Candidatus Saccharibacteria bacterium | reverse complement strand
TCTCAAGTGCGATAAGCTCACGCTCGGTAAGCTCTTTCAGGGGCCGCTTTTTTTTCGACAGCAAGCCGAAGCCAGGTGATGCCGTCTGGTCACTACCAACAAGCAAGCCAAGCGCTTTTTTTAGGACTGGCATCGTTAACGGCCTCTGCGGATATGCGCAAGATTACTACCGATACGCTCAATGCGATCTTTATGAGAGAGCACTTCTGGTGATGCGATTACTTCAACGACGTCTGACTCTGCAGCAACTTCCGTCGCTAATTCGTCATCCTCGGCTAGAAGATCAGCATACGTCTCATCAATAAGACGACGCATTGCTTCGAGTTTTTCAGTAGCCCGATTATTAGTTTCCTCGTAGGCCAGCTCGGCAGTTGGCCGAGCTGGTAGTTCTGGGGTTATAGATGAGTATTGTTCTTGCATAGGTATAAACTCTGGTTAGTCAGATTATATATTTAGCTATGTCTATTTTTAGAGTGCGAATAACGCAGTCGCATTTGCGGTTGTTGCTGCTGCGATGTCATCAAGCGACAATCCTCTGATTTTCGCGTGATGTTCGGCCACAGAACGTACAAATGCTGGCTCATTTACTTTACCACGAAAGGGCACTGGCGTCAAGAAAGGCGCGTCCGTCTCGAGCAGCAGACGCTCCATCGGGATACTGGCAAACATTTCTTTCTGCGCTTCATCTTTCGTAAAGGTACTAATACCATTAACTCCGATGTATAACCCGCGCGCCAGGGCCCGCTCTAGTTGCTCTTTGGTATCCGTAAAACTATGAAGCTCGCCTCGTATACCCGCAAAGTTGTCGAATATTGGCCAAAAATCATCAAATGCGTCACGAACATGGAAAATGATCGGCTTATTATGGTCGAGTGCCATTTGCATTTGCACCTCAAGTGCCTGAATCTGCACTTCGCGCGGACTATGTGCGTAGAAGTAATCAAGGCCAATCTCCCCTACCGCCACGACATTCGAGTCGGCGAATAGGCTTTCAATTCCCTGGTAGCCATCTTTTGTATCATGAGGATGAACACCGATTGCCGCGTAGACATGCTCGTGATTTCCCGCAAACTCTACCGCCTCTTTTGAACTTTGCTCATTCGTGCCGACACAAATCATCTGATTTACACCATGGTGTCGTGCCCGCGCAAGCACATCGCCAATATCCAGCGGGTAGTTCGACTCGTGGATATGACAGTGGGTATCAATCAGCATGATTATGCCTTTGGTGCGCGTGGGTCGGCAGTATGCAGATAGATTTTCGGAAAGAGAACGCCATTCTCGAGCGGAACGATTACGCCACTTTCGAATGTTTTATGAATAAGCCCCGCGGTTCCCGGCAGGAATGGTATGAGGAAGTCACCAATCTGCAGTAATGTACCAACAGCATGAGCTAGTACTTCACTAAGATGCGCTTCAGCCTCAGGGTCGGTCTCGCGGTTCTTAGCGATTTCCCATGGTTTCACACGTTCAAGGTATTGATTGAGCGAACGAACCGTTAGCCAGACTTCGTCGATAGCGCGGTTAAATTCTAATGCCTCCATCGCCTCACGGTATGGCTGCATGTCATGTTCAGCCTGAGGACCCTCGCCTACGACACCGGCTTGATAGCGCGTGATCATACTCGCTACGCGCGACACAACATTACCAAGATCATTACCGAGCTCAGTGTTGTAAGCGGTTTCAAACTTCTCCCATGTGAAATCACCGTCATCGAGAGTTGGAATATGACGAGTAAAGAAGTAGCGGAACGCGTCAAGGCCATAGTTGTCGATAATCTCATTTGGATCAACCACGTTACCGACCGTCTTGCTCATCTTCGAGCCGCCCACATTCACAAAGCCGTGAACAAGCAGTTTCTTTGGTAGTGGCAATTCAAGGCCAAGAAGCATCGCAGGCCAAATACCGGCGTGGAAACGCAAAATATCCTTACCGATCACCTGAACATCAGCTGGCCAAAAGTCTTGCCAACCTTCACGGTCTGGATAGCCAAGTACGGTGATGTAATTGGCAAGCGCATCGATCCAAACATACATGATCTGCTCTGGATCGCCAGGAACGGGCACACCCCAAGTAAGGTGCTTCTTCGGGCGAGAGATACTGACATCTTGAAGACCATCTTTAATCAGCTCAAGGAATTCCTTTTTGCGGAACTCTGGCACGATCTCCATACGGTTCGACTCGATTGCATCGCGCACCTTCTCGGTGAATGCACTCGACTTTAGATAGTAGTTGTCTTCGCTCAGTCGCTGATACGGCAAGTTATGGTCTGGGCAAATACCGTTATTGGCCGCTGCCTCTTTGTCGGTAACAAATGCTTCACACCCTTGGCAGTACCAACCTTCGTAGCTACCTTTGTAAATATATGGCTGAAGTTTTTGCCAGATATACTGCACGGCGGCTTCGTGGTGAGGGTCGGTTGTACGGATGAAATCGGTGTAGCTTGCGCCAACCTTTTTCATGAGAAGTTCAAAGTTGCCATACATACGATCGGTATAGGCTTTTGGGTCAAGGCCATTTTCAGCAGCCTTGGCGGCAATCTTGTTGCCATGCTCATCTGTACCTACCTGAAAACGAACGTCATGTCCGTTTTGCTTTTGATAGCGCGTCCAGATGTCAGCAAGAAGATAATCGAGCGCGTTACCGATGTGAGGTGTGCCGTTAACGTACGGAATGGCTGTCGTGATGTATAAGTTTTTTCCCATAATATACCTATTGTAACAGATAGGCTGCTAAGCAAAGAAGTGGCGAGTCAGATCAACCCATTGATCAAGCGACAGCGCTTCGGCACGAAGATCGGGGCTAATGCCGGCTTTCTGCAACAGCACTTCAGCATCCGCCTTTGAAATGGCGAGTCCGCCGCTGAGGCTTGAACGGAGCTGCTTGCGCTTAGCAGAGAAGCCGGCTTTGACCATGCGGAAGAAATCCTTTTCATCGACATCTGTTAGGAACGGCTCGCTGCGCGTTTTAAGAATCACCACCTGGCTGTCAACTTTTGGCGGTGGCGTGAATAATGCCGCTGGCACAACATCGCCAACTGTCACATCGGCAAATAGCTGCGCGCTCACAGCCAAGATACTCATGTCACCCGGCTTTGCCGCAAGACGCTCGGCTACCTCTTTTTGGATCAGTAGCACAGCAATCGACGGTTTGTTCTCGGCGGTCATCAATAGCTGAACGATTTTGCTCGTAATGTAGTACGGCACATTAGCAACTACCTTGTAGTTTTTCGGCATAACAGAAAGGTCAAAAGCAAGAATGTCGCTTTGAACAACCTCTAAGTTCTTACCGGGAAATTGAGCTGGCAATTTGCGAGCAAGTTCGCTATCAAATTCAACAGCTAGTACCTTTTCACTACGACGAAGTAGTTCACTTGTAAGAGTCCCGAGGCCGGGCCCGATTTCAAGCACGGTATCAGCTAGCTCAAGCTCGGCGCAATCGGCAATATGCGCTAGCACATCGCGATCACGGAGCCAGTGCTGGCCGAGAGATTTATTCGGACCCGCCAACTA
>CAMLGO010000085.1 GCA_946479665.1 uncultured Candidatus Saccharibacteria bacterium | reverse complement strand
TATCGAAACTAAATGGCAAGCATCGGCGCCCTTGCTGCTTTAACCTCGCCGCCTGTACCGAACCAGGTTTATCGAAAAGCGGCAGGCTGATGGAAGCCGGTCCTCAGGAGTAATCCTTGCAAAAAAGTAAGTGCTAGTGTGTAGTACTTACTTTTTTATTGCTTTTATAGTATTGTAAGGATAGTAGAGAGGCTATATCTCCGGGAGTTATTGCAATGATACCACATCGCAGCAAATCGGAATCCGAAGCATCAATCTATTCTCCAGATAGAACACTGAACGATGGATACGGCCATGAATCCGGAAATATCTCACACTTACACAATGATCAGACACTCGTAGTGTCTGATCATTTTAGTATCGCCCGTGAACAATATGATAGCGCCGAACGTAGGCTCGCTCGTAGCGTTGCGGTCCGTACAAAATTGGGCATGTTTTCAACAAGAAAAACGCGCGAGGCTCTTGATCGCGACACTGGCGCTATAGCCGAGATCTATAATAAGCAGGCGGATATTTTTGAAAATATCCAGATAGATCATTGGAGGGCGAGCGAGCCAGGCATAACAGACGAAGAGCTTGCGGAGAAACTTGCAGAGTACCATACGTCAAAGCAGCAGCTCCATGACCTTCATATCCGAGATGAGTTCCGTCAGACACGAGGCCGATTTGGCAAGTTGAGCGAATGGAATGACAGAGCGTCTGAATGGTACGCCGGACTCTCGCGCAAGAAAAGAATTGGCGTTGCCGTTGGTGGCGTCGCTGTTGGTGCGGTGCTGGGCGGAGCGGTGACTGCAGGTGGTGCCGTGTTTGGTACTGGTGCAGCGGTTGTCGGTGGCGCGATGCTTGCTGGTGGGAAGCTATACAAAACTTCCATGCAAGCACGCTCGGATCTTTACAAAGAAGTAGACCGGGCTGATCAGATACATGCCAAACGTGAGAATGGTGACCTAAAATCGCAAGATGAGCTCCATGTTGAGGCTCGCTCGCGCATGGAGAGGCGTCGCCAGGAGCGTGCTGAGCGTGCCGATAAGATCAACAAGCGCGCAAGGATTATCACGTACGTTGGTGCTGCGGCTCTTGCTGTCGGTATAGGGATGCGTTACGTTGATTTTGGGGCGATTGGCGATTGGTTTCATCGCACCCTTCCTTTTGGTAGTGACCAGCGCCCGAGTCCTAGTCCGACTGCTTCGCCATCTGCCAGCGTGCCCGAGGGGCCCGTTGGAGATGCCGATGGGTCGAGCTTGCCGCCACCGCAGTCACCACCGGCCCCCGAGCAGCCGCCGGCACCAAATACGCCGGAGTATAGCGTCGATGCTATGACTGTTGAGGATGGCGAGGGATGGTACCAAACCTTTGGTGAGACGGGCATTACCGACGCAACTGAGCAAGCCAATCTTCTTCAGGAAATAGGCCCTGAATTGCAGGCTCGCGGATGGGCATATCCTATGGGTGACGATAGCTATGGCATTAGTCGGACGGGTTTGCTTCCGAAGGATATATTAGACTTCATTAAGCATAGTCGTTAAGTGCATCCGGTGTTGTGCTACGAATGTTGCAGGGAATGCTTATCTGTAGTTTGTGGTATTAAGCGGCGCTGCAGTTGAACATCCATTTCACGCCGAACTTGTCGGTGAGTGAGCCAAAATAATCACCCCAGAACATTTGTTGGAGTTGTACTTCTATGGTGCCGTCTTGGCTGAGTGCATTGAAAAGTTTGTCGGTCTCTTCGCGGGTGTCGGGCTCGAGATTGATGTGGACGTTATTGCCTTTAACGAGCTGGAAGCCCATCGATGCCGGTGCGTCGGTACCCATGAGTACATGACCGGCAAGAATAGGGAGCTGGACATTCATGACAAGGTTTTTGTCTTCTTCGGCAAGCGGTTGCGCTGGGTCTTCCGGGGCGGTACTCATGCGATTTATTTCGCCGATAAACTCGGTGCCAAAAGCGGCTTTGTAGAAGTTGAATGCTTCTTCGGTGTCACGCTCAAAATTAAGATAGGTGCTTACTCGTGCCATGGTCCCTCCTTGGTTACGTTCTGCTTCTATTATACGCTTTGGGCGCCGACTATCGATTGCGGCCAGGCGAAAAAGGGACTATCATAGATATATGAGAAAGATTATCGTACTCACTTTCATCTCACTCGACGGCGTCATGCAGGCACCGGGCGGTCCGGATGAGGATACGTCGAGCGGCTTTGTATACGGGGGATGGACGGTGCCGTACTTCGACGAGATGTCTGGCGAGGTAATGGACAAGCAGATACGGCCGCCATTCGATCTGCTCCTTGGCCGAAAAACGTACGATATATTCGCAGGCTATTGGCCGCACCAAGACGAAGCGACGAGTTCGATCGCAAAATCATTTAACGCGGCTAAGAAGTATGTTATTTCTATGCAGTCATTCACTCCTGAGTGGCATAATACCGAACTGATAAATAGTGATGTCGTAGCGAAGCTTAAAGAGCTCAAACAGCAAAACGGCCCTGATCTGCAGGTGCATGGCAGCGGTGAGATGGTTCAGACATTACTGAAGAACGATCTTGTTGACGAACTCTGGCTTAAGACGTTCCCGGTCACACTTGGAACTGGCAAACGACTATTTGGTGAGGGCACTATGCCAGCCGCATGGGAGCTGACTAGCTCGCAAGTTTCGCCAAGCGGTATTATTGTCGCTAATTATCAACGAGCCGGAGAGGTGAAAACCGGTTCGTTTGTGTAACGTATCGAAACTGTCATAGCGTTAGCCAATGGAGTATTGATCTACCTATATAATTTTAGGTAGATTTTTATTGATTTTGAAGCTTAAAAAGCCTATGCTTAAATTACTAAAGAAAGGTACAAAGTATTCAATGAAAAAAACACTTTTAAAGCATGGTTTACTCGTAGGAGTAGCTATGCTGTCGGTACTAGCGTTTGTTCCATTAACAGCCAAGGCTGAGAAGATGGAATCAACGACAACAACAAACCAAGGCTCAGGTTCGAACAGATCAACGACAGAGCATAGCGGCGAGGCAGAGCAAGAGCGGCAAGAGCAGCCTGAAACTGAAGCGAATCACCAAGGTTCGGGATCGGGGTCAACGCAAACACATACTAAGGTTGAGGATCAGCGCAAAGAAGAGAAGGCTAAGGCCGAAGCTAAACTTAGCGAGGCGAAGACGCACCTTCAAGACGCAAAGCTACGACTTTGTAAAGCGCGACAGACTTCGATTACAAACGCAATGAAGCGTATTTCTGATCGTGGACAAAAGCAAATCGACCTGTTCAGCGGTATCGCTGAGCGCACAGAGGCGTTTTATGTAAAGAAAGGCAAGACGCTTGCCAACTACGACGCGCTTGTAGCTGATGTAGCTACGAAGAAAAGTGCTGCGCAAGATGCTATTGCAATGATTGCAGCGCATGGAACGAGCTTTGACTGTAGCAGTGCAGATCCAAAGGGATCGGCAGCAAGCTTTAGAGAGCACCAGAAGCTAGCGATTGCAGCTTTGAAAGAGTACAAGACATCGGTGAAGAATCTGATTGTCGGCGTAAAGTCGGTGCAGGGTACGACCTCATCGGAAAGTGAGCAAAAGTAATGAGTATTCGCACTATTCGAAAA
>CAMLGO010000084.1 GCA_946479665.1 uncultured Candidatus Saccharibacteria bacterium | reverse complement strand
TTACCTGTGCGGATATTCCAGGCGTCGACACCAGAGGCGTCGGCAAGCATACGATCGACAAGCTGCTCCTTGCTCATCTCGAGTGAGAAAAACAGAACGGGCTGCTTGGCGACGGTCGCAACGTTATAGGCAAGGTTTGTCACCAAGGTAGTCTTACCCATCGCAGGACGGGCGGCGAGAATAATAAGGTCGGAGCGTTGCAGCCCGGCGGTCATGTTATCAAGATCACGGTAGCCGGTACGGACGCCGCGGAGCGCACCCTTATTGCGGTGGAGCTCTTCCATGCGGTCGAAGCTCTCGGTCAAGATGCTTTCGATACTGACAAGATCTTGCTTGAGGGATTGGTCGCTTACACTAAACAACTCGGCCTCTGCTCGCTCAAGCAACTCTTGGGTCGTCGTGTCCTCGTCGTAGCCAAGTTCGGAGATTTCACCACTGGCTTTAATGAGGCGACGGCGAACGGCTTTTTGAGCGACGAGCTCAGCATAGGCTTCGGCGTGAGCGGCGGTTGGAACGTAGTTGGTAAGTTCGGTCAGATACGCCGAGCCACCGATGATTTCAAGTTCATCTTTCTTCTTCAGCTCTTCAGTCAATGTCAAAAGATCGACAGGTTTGTGTCGTTCGAACAGGCGCATCATACCGCCGTAGATAGTTGCATGACGTCTGTCGTAAAAGTCTTTTGAGGTAACGTGCTCGCTAATGTCGGCGAGGGTCTCTTCATCAATCAAAACAGCACCGAGCAAGCTCTTCTCGGCGTCTAAATTTTGTGGCGGAACTTTGCCCGCTGTAACTTCTTTTGTTGCCATACACTCTCTAGCGCGAATTAAGATTCGACACTTACCTCTTCTCCTCCACCCATAATAGCAGCAACTGCCGCTGCAGTGCTATCTTTTGGCGGTGGTGGCGTGCCGATGGTGACAATTTCAGGTTCGCCGGCGCCAGTTTCGCGAAGACAATCCGAAAGTAGCGGGCTGTATTTGGTGTCGTCGAGCTTCTTTTTGTAGAAAGCGTTCATCGTGTAGATCGTGAGCGTATTGCCGTCGAGCTCAAAGCTGCACTTTGACAGTACGCTATAAAGAGCGACGTAGTTGACGCGGGTATATTCGATTAGGGCTGGCCAGTCGAGCACCTCGATACCACTGCGAGGTTTTGCGGGAGCGGCTGGTTCTTCTGGCTCTTGCTTGTGAGCAGCGGCGGGTGCGCTTGGCACTACAGGCGCTTTTGCCGTTGGAGCTGTTGTGGCTGGCTTTTGTTTTGGCAATGACGGATGAGCTTTAGTAGCCTGCTTTTCAAGCTCGGCAATTGGCGCACTGACGCTTAGAGACGGCGCACTGAGTGCCGCGGTCTTTGGTTTTGGAGCGGCGTGCGCGGCAAGGATGGTCAGTAGTTTAATATGGGGTTGTGATGATTTTTGGACATCGAGCAAGTGGTCAAGTAGATCGAGGAGCTGTGGTCGTTCGGCAACCTGGCGGCGAACAGTATGAATAAGCTGCGAAGCAAGTACTGATGCTTGAATTCCCTGTTGGTTACTGCCATCGAGAAGTTGGACGATCTCTTTTAGATCCTTTGCTTCGTAAGCGGCAAGCAAGTTATTGATTAAAGTCGTCGGAGCAAGCCCTAGCGATTGCTCAACGAGCTCTTCGGTAATGCCTGCTTTGTCATCGGTAAGGCTCGTAAGCTGATCGAGTAAGCTGATACTATCGCGGAAGCTACCATCGCCGCGTAGCGCAATAAGCTCAAGTGCGCCGTCGGTGATGGTGATCTTCTCTTCTTTAGCGATATGCTTCAGATGACCGACAGCATCGGCCGGGCTGATAGCTCGAAAACCGAACTGTTGGGTTCGGCTAACGATTGTAGCTGGCAGCTTGTCGGCATCGGTTGTTGCGAGGATGAATACGACATGCTCTGGCGGCTCCTCGAGTGTTTTTAGGAGCGCATTAAAGGCGGCCTTCGACAGCATGTGTACCTCGTCGATGATATACACTTTCTTGTTGGCGGAGACGGGTGCAATCTGAACTTTCTCGCGTAGGTCGCGAACGTCTTCGACACCATTATTGCTAGCGGCGTCGATCTCTATGATATCGAGGTGGCTAGTGTCGTCGCTATATGGCAATTTATTAATCTCATGTGCCAAAATGCGGGCAATTGATGTCTTGCCGACACCGCGTGGCCCAGTCAGAAGGTAAGCATGTGCGATCCGTCCTCTGGCAAGTGACCGAGCAAGCACATCGGTGACGTGTTTTTGCCCCACGACTTCATCGAGCGACTTACTGCGGTATTTACGATAGAGTGCTTGTGACACCTGTTTATTTCCCCTCACTTTTACTCTCTCTATTGTACGCCGTTTTAGTTGATCCATTGTTGTGATTTCTGATAAACAAAAACACCCTGTCGGGTATCCTGTGAAATCAAAGTAGTAATAAGCAGACAAGAGAAGCGTGCGCTCTCCCATCTGCTTATTACTAGATGGGTGGAGCGGGGCTTTAGATCGGGCGTTGTACGCAGGATTGGAGGGTATTGAGGACTTTTGGTCTCACTGCCGACCATGCATCTTCCGATGCATCCCTGAGGAAGATTTTGACATCCTTGTCCTCGACCGAGGCCGAGGTGATGCCACCCAGTGATTCGAGGGTGGACGCGAGTAGGCGCTCCTGCGATTCCTTTGTATTACATCCCCTTGTCCAAGGTAGATTGGGCGGTTCTTCGAAAACGAACTGCCGTACGAACGGGTTGATCCCCGGATCCTTCATTCTGAGTCCGGATATTTCCTCCATGGCATCCCCTTGTCTGCTTGCGTGTTGTTACTGGTGTAGACAACTAAGAATACTATGACATATTTGCCGAGACTTTAAAAGAGAGATATTTGTCGAGCCGGTAGATCGATGTGCGTTTCAGTGTCAGAAAGCTCTACACGGTAGCCGACGTATTTTTTCAGCGGTAAAAAGAGCTGTGTATCTTGCTGCTCGCAAAATAATAGCGAACCAAGCATGCCACTTGTCTTGCCAGAGATAAGATTACGGGACGTTAATTCGTATGCGCTATTAAGTGCAGGGGTGCCGGACGGAAAGAACTTTGTATCAAGATGGAGAATGGTGGCGTCTGAGAAGCTAGTTTTGATTTCAGACTCTATCCTGCCGAGGGTGTCGTGGAGTTCTGCCTCGGCATCTATCTGTCTATATACTAAGGAAAGTGCTTCTATCTTCTTTCGGATAAGGACAGTCTCGGCAATGCCTTTGAGTGCGGCTATCTTTGCTTCGTACTGTCTTGCGATATGTGCAGTTGGAAATGTGTCAAGAATTAATGCACTACGCGCGCCTTGTTCAAGGAGCCGGCTGTTTCCCCTGGCGGCGTGTGAGATGCCTACTTTTATAATGCCCTCTCCAAAGTATGCCAAGTATAAGATATGAGGTTCAAGGTTGCGCGCTTCTTGTTGCGAGGAGACGGTTGTGGTGTTGTAGAATGCAGGATTGAACCCAGTACGCTTCTGGCACGCTGGGCATTGTTCGTACTTTTTATCAACGATGAGCGCATCTGGGCAAACGTGACGTTCGCCGTTTGTGATATCTCGCCAGCCGGTGCAAAATCGCTGCTCCACAGCAAACCGCAGAGTGACTTGTTGTTTCAAAGGAAAAAACTCTCTAA
>CAMLGO010000083.1 GCA_946479665.1 uncultured Candidatus Saccharibacteria bacterium | reverse complement strand
ATTCTTGACCTAGCACTCTAGACATGCAAGTGCTAATTACCTATAATAATAGGCAATGAGTAAACGTGACTATTACGAAATACTAGGGCTGCAAAAAGACGCTTCCGATGACGAAATCAAAAAGGCGTTTCGAAAGGCGGCTGTCAAATATCACCCGGACAAAGAGGGCGGTGATGAGACAAAATTCAAAGAAGCGAGTGAAGCATACGAAGTGCTTAAAGACAGCGCAAAACGACAGCGCTACGACCAGTTTGGTCACGCCGGAGTCGGCGGTGCTTCTGGCGGTGGAGCTGGGGGCAATCCTTTTGAAGGTTTTGGTGGCTTTGGTGGTCAGAATGTTCACTTCGATTTTGGCGATGGTGGGCTTGGTGATATCTTCGGCCAATTCTTCGGCGGCGGTGGGCAGCGCCCGCAAGGTCCGGCACGTGGCCGCGACGTTGAGGCGAGCATTCAGCTGACATTCGAAGAAGCGATTTTTGGCGTCGAAGAAAAGATCAGCCTTGATATGGATGACGAGTGTAGCCATTGTCATGGCACGACCGTCGAGCCTGGATACGAGATGAAGACCTGCCCAACCTGTAAGGGCGCCGGGCAGCAAACCCGTATCATGAATACGATGTTCGGCCAAATTCAACAGGCAGTTACCTGTGAGACATGTCAAGGCCGAGGAAAAGTACCAGAAAAAGTCTGTACGGTGTGTCGTGGTCGAGGGACTGAGCGCCGCAAACAAACGATTACGCTCAAGGTGCCAGCCGGTATTGACGACGGTGCAACGATTCGCTTAAAGGAGCGCGGTGAAGCTATTGGCGGTGGCGCCAAGGGTGATTTGTATGTCCATATTCGCGTCCAAGCTCACAAAAAATTCACTAGAGAAGGTGATATCATTCTGTCCGAAGAGCACATTAGTATGATCGATGCTGCTCTTGGAACTGAAATCGACGTTGATACCGTCGATGGTGCAATCCGCATGAAGGTTCCGGCCGGTACGCAGAGCGGTACTGACTTTAAGTTATCGAGCCATGGCGTACCACATATGCGTGGTACATCGCGCGGCCCACATATCGTCAGTGTTATTGTCGATACGCCGACCAAGCTTACGAAAAAGCAAAAAGACCTCCTCGAACAGTTCGAGGGTACTAAAAAACGAAGTATCTTTTAGCTCTAGCTTCTCAATCCCGCTTAAGGTATCCTAAGTATAGTTTAAGGGGAATACTATCATGGCATGGTTTTGGTTTTTGGTTTGTATCGTTTTGATCGTCCTATTGGCGACGAAAAAGAGCGGGTCGTCTAAAGAAGAATACGGGCGCGGCTATTGGGATGGCTATCGTGCACTTGGTGATAAGGTGCAAGTCGAATTGGATAAAGATAGTGTCGATCGTAACGCGCTTCAGACAGCGGTGAATAGTGGCTACGGTGGTTCTCAGGTCTCAGTAATGCAGACGCAGCCCGTAGAAGCGGCGCCAGAGAATGAGTCTGCATTTGGCGATGGTGCTGCGCTTGCCGGCTATAGTGATATGCAGCCGGCTTCGACCTATGCTCAAGACCCTTCGGTTCAAGCGGCCGTTGCTGCTGACGTGCAGCATATCGACAGCGAGAAGAAGTCACTCCAAAACCTCAACACTATACTCTACATGGCTAGTTTCCTTTTGGTTGCGGCCGCATCGGCCTTTATCGCCGCTGCTATGCCGAGTAGTGTGCGCCTCATCGGACTCATTATTATTGTTGTCTTATTTTATGGCGCTGGGTGGATTCTCTATAAAACAGTCGCACGTCTTCGTCCGGCGGCAACAGCGTTTATTGGTACCGGCCTGGCTATCTTGCCTTTCGTAGGTGTCGCACTCCACATGCTCGGGGGCGTTCCTGAGGCCTCTTCGTGGCTGATCATTTCCGCAGTTGGCCTTATTGCGTACGTCGCATCGGCCATCTTATTGCAAAGCCAAGTCGTTTCGTATTTGACGATGGCATTTGTATTATCACTGGCCAGCTCTGCTGTCGCATCGGCGAGTCTTCCTATCATGTGGTATTTTGTCGCGCTCATCGGCGTATCTTTGATCGCCAATAGTATTAGCATACTGAAGCCGACACTTGTGCCTGAAGTATTTCGTAAGCCAATTGAATCAACCGGGCAATTTGTTACACCGCTAGCACTGGTAGCGAGCCTTGTGGTTGACCGTATGTCGATCGGCGCATATGAAATAGTGTTCGGTGTTGCGACGGCGCACTACCTCGTTGTGTGGCTGCAGCAAAAGACGATGCTCTACGAGTCAGTGGTACGTGCGTTGTCTTTCGTGACTCTTTTGATCGTTGCTTCGGATGTATCGGCCGGTAATCTGTCGCACTTTGGCATATGGTGGCTCGCACTAGCGGTACTTCAGGCCACCTATAGTTTGGTTCGTGTCCGCTTGGGTAGTGCTAATAGCAGAGTCATTGAGGATAGTTGGCTCATAGCTGCGAATGCCTTGATGCTATTTGGTATGGTGTACTGGTCGGCAAGTGATCATCCGGCCGCCTGGTCAACGGTGAGTCTAGTAGTCATCGGCCTGACGAGTGCGGCCGGTTTGATTCGCATGCGTGACATCGCATGGGGGTATATTGGACTGGGTATCTCGGCTATTTTGCCATTTGTCGTTGGCCGATGGCTTATCGAGCCTGCAGTGTCGTGGTCGGTATTGGTCGGCTGCTTTGTTCTGCTTGGCGCCGCTGCACTTGCTTTGTATCGTTACTCGGCAAAGGCGCGATCGGCAGCGGTAGCAACGCTATTTATGACAGCGACATTAGTATATGTAGGGCTAACGATAGTCTCGGGCGTGCTTTCTAACGACGCTATCGTGACAGGCTGGGCCTTGGCGCTTGCGTCACTGACCTTACTCGGACTTTCCTATAGCGGTCGTTACGTTTGGGCAGAGGTTATTGCTGCTGTTCTTTCTATTGGCGTGGTGGCGTTATGGCTCGGTGAGAGCTCAATCGAACGCCAATGGCTGCTTACGGCTATCATATTAGTGTCGGCCGGGCTACTTGCGGCAGGAGGTTTTGCTCATCACTTCCGTGGTGAAGTAAGTCGTCGCAACTATCTTATCATTATCGCCATGGCTGTTATAGCCGGACTCGTTGGCAACCTTCAGCGTCTCGGTGATGTTGTTGCGCAGACAAGCCTGCTGCTTCTGGTCGCGTCAACACTTGTGTCGTATGGTCTTCGTATGGCGACACGTCAAAAGTCGCTTGCACTTCAAACTATCTTTACGTTTGGCTATTTCGGGTATATCTTCCTGGCGTGGATCATTAGTCTTCCGCTTTCGAGCGGTTGGCATGTGCTGGTATATGGTTTGGCCGCGCTGCTTTTCTGGCTTGGTTCGTACGTCGAGAAAATGCCGGCATTAATACTGCCGGGCAACCTGATGTTTGTTATCGCGACAGCGATAGCATGGCAGTGGCTTAAGTTTGATAGTGAATGGGCAGTATTCGGCATTGCGTGGATAGTAGCAGCTCTGTTTTACGGCGCGTACTGGCTCATGGTTGAGCGCCGTGATGTTTGGCGGCAGTGGGCATGCCTTGGGTCATTCTGGGCAGTGCTTGCGCTGGCTATCCTGATACAATTCTTCAACTTTGATGATGTTCAGCGGATTGCTGCCGCCGCAACGCTTGTCGTCGCGGCTGGCACGCTT
>CAMLGO010000082.1 GCA_946479665.1 uncultured Candidatus Saccharibacteria bacterium | reverse complement strand
TGGCCTTGGCTATATCATCTGTCCACTTACAACCACACTTGCGAATGGTATGGACTGGGTATTTGGTGTTCTACGAAGCTTCCTTGAAGTAAAGCCTATTCAATCCTCCGATACCAGTACGCTATACCGGGCATGGGATATCATGCGCACCTTTGCCAATATCGCGTTTATCATCGGCTTCCTTATCATTATCTACTCTCAGGTTACCTCAACTGGAGTGAGTAATTATGGTATTAAAAAACTCCTGCCACGGCTCATTATTGCGGCCATACTAGTCAACGTCTCGTACCACATTTGCGCGGCGGCAGTTGACCTGTCGAATATCCTCGGCTACTCCATTCAGAGCTTATTTATATCTGTCAGGAACGCCCTCGGCGGAGTAACAAGCACCGCCTGGCAAACATTTAGCTGGAGCGACCTTGCTGGATTCGCCCTGTCTGGCGGCGCGGCCGTTGGGGCAGGCGTCATCGGCTTTAAGCTTGCCGCCGTAGCCGTACAAGGGGCTGCATCAGGTGGCATTTATCTCATTCTACCCGCACTACTCACGGGAATTCTTGCCGTTTTGCTCGTTGTGGTCGTACTTGCTGTCCGACAAGCACTCATCGTTACGCTCATTATCCTCTCGCCACTCGCGATGGTTGCGTATCTGCTGCCGAATACCGAAAAGTGGTTTGAGAAGTGGAAAGATCTTCTTATGACGATGCTTATTATGTTCCCGGCGTTCTCGCTTATCTTTGGCGGATCACAGCTAGCAGGTGAGCTTATCATTCAAAACGCAGTATCAGGCGACAACACAAACGCTCTCATTATGGTTATCCTCGGTATGGCCGTACAGGTAGCACCGCTTTTCATTACACCAATCCTCTTCAAGCTTAGTGGATCACTCCTCGGCCGAATTGCAGGCATGATCAATAACCCAAACAAGGGATTGATTGACCGAACGAAAAACTGGGCAAACGACCGCCTTGGCGAAAAGAACGCCCGCGAAGCAGCTAAAAACCGCGAGATGTCGAAAGCTGGCACACTACGCCGCCGCAATGCATTCCGCCGCGCAGCCCTAAACGCCGATACGCTCAAGCGCAACCGCGAGGGGCTTAAGTCTGTCAACGAAACGACAGCAAGCGCATTGTTTGCTGGCTCGGAGGATGGACACAAGCTACACGAGGCTGAGCATACTGCACATCAACTCAAAGAAACTATTGAGAATGCAGCCAAGGCGCATCTACAGCAAAAAATTAACATGACCGGATCGAAGCTCAATATCGACAACGTAAAGCTTGAGGCAAGCAAGATCGAACTTGAGGCAAAGACAACAGAAACGGCAGCTCTGATGGATGAGCTTAAATCTGGCCGGGGCGTCGTTCCAAGCGGAGAACTATTTACTCTCATGAATGATATGCGCTCCAGCGCCGAGATGGTTGCTCTTAATGGTATGCGTAACGAATCCGCAAAACGTTCATGGAATGAAGATTTCACCAAGAAACTCGAGAAAAACCAGTCGACTGTTGCAGGTGATGGCCGTTCACTTCAAGACTATGCTGGTGGTGTTCAAGGTATTGCAGGTGCGCAGCGAGCCCTCGCATCGGCAATTAGTGCACAGTCGAAAGTACACAATGAATCAGTTAGTAATGCAACAACTATCATTAATCATGGCAACTATACTGATGACGTTGTTGGCGAACTTGCGCTGGGTAAGAGCGGCAAGACAGGCATCATAGTAACTGACGATATGCGCGAAGCAGCTATTATCAAAATCGCAGGTGGCGCTAACTCCGGCGAAATCCTCAAGCTCATGGAGAACATTGAAATTAATCCAAGCAAAGATAATCAGGACTTCCGTCAGGCATTTGCCGATACATTGATTGCAAATAGCAATAAACCTAAGTTCGCCGGTGCGGGAATTATTGCTGAAATCAAGAAGGGTAACGCACCAGCACCTGGTAAGGCACGTATCGATAAATTTGTTTCCGATACTATCAATGCGGATAAAATGGGATCTGCAGATCTACTCGTAACACACGATAAAGAGTACCTATCCGCTGTTCTTGCTACGTTACAGAATAATACCTCTGGCGTAACTTTAGACGCCCAGGCGCTCGCTAGGATTAAATCTGAAATTAAGAAAGCAAAGACGAATGATCTCTATAGCGGTAAGATTGGTGAGCGTGCCACTGTGCTTGATGAGATCGTTAAGCTCATTTAAAATACTGCTATACTATAAGCAGTATGGCGGTCTATAAAGTACCACAAGATGTCGAGGCAGATGACAAGCTCATCGGGCCCTTTAGCTTTCGCCAATTTGTCTATCTTATTATCGTAGCCCTCTCTATTGCGGCGGCGTGGGCGCTCGGGCAGCTATTCCTACCACTCATCATTATTCCACTGCCGGTTATTTTGCTGTTTGGCGCGCTCGCGCTTCCGCTACGAAAAGACCAGCCAATGGAAATATACATGGCAGCAATCGTGTCGTTTTATTTAAAGCCACGAAAGCGCCTCTGGAAGCCAGATGGCCTTATGTCACTCATCGAGATCACCGTGCCTAAGGTGGTTGAGGTACAGCGCACAAAAGACCTATCGCAAAGCGAAGCCTCGCAGCGTCTTTCGTATCTAGCCAATGTGGTTGATTCGCAGGGCTGGTCGGTTCGCGGTGTCGGTGCGCCGACTCCAAATAGTCCTATGAATATTGATGCCTACTACGCTGCGCAGCAAACCGAAGATATTCTTGATAACAATGCGCCTGTTTCGCAAAATATCGACCATATGATCGATGAGGCAGACAACCGCCGTCGTCAGGAAATGATAGACCGGATGCATCAAGCCCCTGTTGACCCTCCGGCTACAGCGCCAGCTCCTCAGATAATCAACCCGTACGACACCTTCCTATCCCAGCAAACAGCACCAGCTAGTGTGCCAGTAGAAGATACGCTTGTTGCTATGCCAGCACCCCAAGCGCCTCAAGTGGCGGCCGATGATCCATCGGTACATTTCAATCCTTATCCAGCCGATATTCGCCAAACAGTCATTCAACCTCTGTCAGAGCAGCCAGTAAAGCAAGCTACTCCCGTACCTACCGCGCCTGCGCCAAGCACTAGCGTCAAGCCTGTATCACCTGATATAATAAACCTTGCAAATCAACACGACTTGTCGATCGAGACAATAGCGCGAGAGGCGAACCGCATCAAACAGAAAGAAGAAAAGCTTTCTGAAGATGAGGTTGTTATCTCGCTTCGTTAATCGACAGCGTAATCTAGGAAAGAGTGGGAAGAAGTGCCGCCAAACAATCAAACGCCACCAGCAACTGGTCCGGCTCCACAAGGAAGTGGTGCCGCTTCTTCTTCGCCTCCGCCTGCGCCTCGCAATACCAACACGACGCAAAATAGTCTCCTCATCTCTGAGATTCGTGATGGCATGGCTGTTATGAGTGACGGCAGCTTCAGGGCTGTTGTAGCTTGCCAGTCAATCAACTTCGACCTCATGAGTAGTCGCGAACGCGAAGGTGTTGAATTTAGCTATCAAAACTTCCTCAACTCACTCTATTTCCCGATTCAAATCTTTGTCCGCTCGCAGCGTGTCGACATCGGTCCATATATTGACCGACTGGTAGATATCCGAAAAGCTCAGGATAATATGCTCCTCAATGTCTTGATGGATGATTACATTAACTTTATCGATGTACTTTCACAAGAGGCTAACATTATGGATAAAAGCTTCTTCATCATTG
>CAMLGO010000081.1 GCA_946479665.1 uncultured Candidatus Saccharibacteria bacterium | reverse complement strand
CGAAAGGCGAGTTGAGCTTTGTCGACGAGCGTCTCGACAGCAATGCGCTGGAAGCTAGCGGCAAAGTCTGCACGCTGAACGTCATTTAAGAGCGCTGGAAGCTCATGTGAAGGAAAAGTAAAGTCGACACCCACTTCGCGCTGCACGGCCCTTAGAACGGCTGTTTTAAGGCCAGAAAAGCTGAAGTTGTACGGGTCTTTTAGTTTTGCCTTTGGTAGCACGTATTTGTAGGCGTCACCACTAAGTGCGGCGGCGGCAACGCTTGGGCCGCCTGGATAAGGAAGGCCAATAATTTTCGCTACTTTATCGAAGGCTTCACCCACTGCGTCGTCTTGTGTTTGACCAAGGAGTTCATAATCACCATGGTCTTTAAAAAGAACGAGTTGCGAGTGTCCGCCACTAACGATAAGGGCAAGCATGGGAAACTCCGGTGCGGTTTCATTTAAAAAGTTGGCATATACATGGGCTTCAACGTGGTGGATAGGGTAGAGCGGCTTGTTTTTAAGCATAGCCAGCGTGCGGGCGGCTAGAGTGCCAACGAGAAGTGAGCCGACCAATCCCGGCGCGTAGGTGACGGCAATCGCGTCAATATCGTCCCAGGTGCAGTTCGCCTCACTAAGGGCTTGGTTGATAACGGGATTGATTACTTCGATATGGCTGCGTGCTGCCACCTCCGGTACGACACCACCATAGACGGCATGGATATCGATCTGAGAATTTACGACATTCGAAAGAAGCTTACGGCCGTCTTCAACGACGGACGCAGCTGTTTCGTCACAACTGCTCTCAATTCCCAGCACCTTCATCTGTTAGTAGTATATCAGATATTGCCCATAAAAAAGGGTATATCTATTGACTGAATATATATAATGTGACATTATGTTAAAATTCTTCATCTATTCCGGATGGGGGTGCATATGTTAGGAGCGGTGATGTTGCAAAAAGCATTCTACTCAGTTGGGATTGTGACGTGCTGCGCGTACCTCGCCAAGGAAGTATCCAATCAGGTAGCTTCTGCCAAAGCGAGGAAGCTTGCGCGCAATGCAAAACAGTTCATCGAAGAGGCGAAGCGGATTCACGCTGAGGCTCAGGCGCGTACCGACGACCTCTTGCCGCAGATTGAACTTACTTGGGAGGAAACGGGCAAACCGGTTGTGGAGAAATTTTTCACGGCCGAACACGCTCGACGACCCGAGCATGATGCCGATCATGACGAGGAGTTGTGCCGGCGTAATATGCTTGGTCAGCTCAAGCAAGTGTATACGCAGTACGCAATCGATCGGCTCGTGGAGCCCTATCGCAAGCGAGTCATCGAGGCCAAGGAGCAACTTGGCGCTTCGCATCTCGAGATGGTGATCGGTTGCAGTGAGGAGGAGGTCGATGAGCTGCGAGAGCAACTCGTCACCTGCGGCTTCGACGTAGAAGAGCTCGACCGCCAGTTCGCCTGACGGGAAAGTGATGCGACGGAGATGACAACGATGATCATCTCCGTATTGCCCTAATATCAGCCCCGGCCCCGCGCTGGGGTATTTTCATAACTTTTCATAACTGCGGTACAATAAATATATGAAGCAGAAGCTAGTGAGGGGTGTGAGGAAAGTATTGCCGGCTGGCATACTCAAGAATATTGAGGAGGTGTATCGACGGGGTCGCGTACAGCTGATATCGGCACGATATGGTAATCCGGCAAGGAGCCTGAGGGTGATTGCAGTGACCGGCACGAATGGTAAGACAACCACGGTAAACTACATCAACGAAATCTTGAAAGAGGCCGGCCATAAGACAGCTATGTTTTCGACAGCACTGATTGAAGTGGCGGGTGAAACACAGCTGAATGATCTCAACGCTACGGTTGGTACAACGGCCCGTATGCAGCAATTCTTTGCGGATGCGAAGAAGGCAAAGGTTGATTACGTCGTACTTGAAATTACCAGTCATGCGTTGCAGCAGCATAAACTCGACACTGTGCCTATCGAGGTGGCAGTGATGACAAACCTTACTCAAGACCACCTTGATTACCATAAGACGATGGAAGCCTACGCTGAAGCGAAGGGCAAGTTGTTTGCGGGTGAGCCAAAGTTTATCGTACTCAACCGCGATGATGACTGGTTTGATTTCTTTGATACTTTTCCGGCTGGTGCGCAAAAAATTACCTACGGTGCGCACGATGAGGCTGAAGCTAAGATTGAGTACGTGAAATTATACAAAAAAGGCAGCGAGGCGCGAGTGGTGATTGATCATCAGACAAAGCTTGAGCTTGCGACGGCACTCCCCGGTCAATTTAATGTGTACAATATGACCGCTGCTGCTGCAACCGCCTATCTGCTTGGTGTGAAGCTCCGGGATATTATTGAAGGAGTGGCGAATCTCGAGGGCGTTCCCGGCCGATTCGAACGGGTCGTCGAGGGACTTGGCTACGACGTGATCGTTGATTATGCCCATACGCCCGATGCGCTCGAAAAATTACTTGAGGCTGCGAAATCTGTTACGAAGAATCGCGTGATTCTTGTATTTGGTGCCACAGGTGACCGCGACAAGGGTAAGCGCCCGATTATGGGCGAGATTGCCGCGCGATTGGCTGATCGGATCGTTTTGACTGACGATGAAAGTTACAGCGAGGATCCGCAAGCGATTCGCGATGAAGTAATGGCGGGAATTGAACAAGCTGGTGGTGGTGCGAAAACAACCGAGCTTGGCGATCGACGCGAAGCGATAGAGAAGGCACTTGGTGTCGCCAAAAAAGGCGACACGATCCTCATTACCGGCATGGGTCATGAACAGTTCCGCATTGTGAACGGTGAGCGCTTGCCATGGAATGACGGTGATGTCGTGCGCGAACTTGTTGGCGAAAAATAATTCAGAACTTATAAAAATACCCCTCATCGGAGGGGTATTTGTTATTTATCGAGCAAATCGCCAAATTGCTGGCGTTTTTTGCGTTGCCAAAAGTCTGACTGGCGAGTAAGGTACTGGCTGTCGGCTGGATTTTTGAGCAACTTCTTCACAGCCTCTTCGAGGTAATAGCCACCAAATGGCCCTTTTACGAGGATGGCATCGCCGTCTTGAAGCTGATCGCGCAGGAAAATGCCGGCACTTGGCGCATCTGGACAAACGAATATAGTTTCATCCTTCACAAATCCTTGAGCGATAGCGAGGGGCAAGAAATGTTCAACTGAAATATCACCCACGAGGATGATTATGTCGAGACCATCGAATTCTTTGGCGACTTCTTTGAAACCTTTATCGGCATACTCGCCGAGCTCGTGCATATTTCCAAGGATGGCAATGTGACGCTTGGCGTCGAGCCGCTTGAGTGACTTCAGAGCTTCGATGCCGGCATTTGGGCTGAAGTTGGTCGTGTCGTCGATAATGACCGACTCCTGTTTTCCTTCGAATAAGCGCATACGACTGGCGGCTGGTTGGATTGTTTCGAGTCCACGTCGAATGCCTTCGGGTGAGACACCGAGCTTCTTTGCAAGCAGGGCAGCGCCGGTAAGCTGACGAATAAGCGGTTCTGAAATAAAGTGCACCAAGACGTCTTTTAGCTGTAGCTCTTCAAACTCGAACTGCACGACGGCGCCTTTATTTGTCCATGAAGTCACACTGTAGCTAGCCTCAGATGCGGCATTGCCATAACGGTACATAGGACTAGTGATGCTATCAAGGAAGCGATCTTCAACGTCGACTGAGTTGACGATGCCGAACTGCTTGGCGCTAGAAAGAATCTTCACCTCTTCCTCGCCTACAAGCTCGATCGTTTTCATATATTCCATGTGCTCTGGTGTAACCGCCGTTAAAAATCCAATGTCAGGCCGGATGAAATTCACCATGTCGTCCATATCGCCAGGGTGGTCGATGCCATATTCCAAAATAAGGATTTCTGGGCCGGCTTTTACAAACCGTGCAAGTGAGCGGGCGAGTACTTTGGCCCATCCGAGTGGCGACAGTGCGTTTGTGGGT
>CAMLGO010000080.1 GCA_946479665.1 uncultured Candidatus Saccharibacteria bacterium | reverse complement strand
CGCAAGGACTCTATGGAGAACTTCACCCAGGAGAAAAGTGCCCTCCGCTGGGTACAAGTGACATGCTTCGGCTAGGTGAAGAATATCATCGTGCTTTTTCTCGCTCCAAGCTTGACAATTTTTTACGTGAGCAACTTCCAGACGAAAAAGTGGCCCCGGGGCACCTTCACCGCGCTCTGCTACAAATTAACTGGTCTGAAATTTTCACCACAAATTACGATACTCTTCTAGAAAGAGCCGCTGATGAAAATATAGAAACCCCTCATTATGTTGTAATGTGTCGCGAAGATATTCCAGAATCTCGCATTGCCAGACGTAGGCGAATAGTAAAATTGCATGGCTCATTTCCATCTCAAAGGCCATTTATTTTTACAGAAGAGGATTATCGGCTTTACCCCATAAATTCCGCGCCCTTCATTAATCTAGTAAGACAATCATTGTTAGAAAACGTCTTTTGTCTTATTGGATTTTCGGGAGAAGATCCAAACTTCTTGCAATGGATTGGGTGGGTGCGAGACATGATCGAAGCACATACGTTACCTATTTATCTTTTTCTTGACAAACCACCCACATTCGGTCAAGAGCGTTTACTTCGATCGCGACATATAACTCCAGTTGTGTTGCCAAATGCAAAATCTGGCAATAACTCATTCTCCGACCGCTATACAGAATTATTTCGCAGGCTTAAGATAGAAGCATCCCAGCGCCCACGGAATTGGCCTCCGGAAGAGAGTTCGTCATCAGAACATTTAACAGAACACAAGGATGTTCTCGCTCAAGTTACAAAATTATTACCTCAATGGCACACAACTAAACAAACCTATCCAGGATGGTTGGTTGCTCCTATTGAAGTTAGACGTAAGCTGAATACCGTACAGGATCGCCAAGATGCATTTAGTCCATCGACAGCATTAGTGAGAAATGTACTCGAATCTCGTCCAGAGTTAGCTTTATTGGTGCTAGATAACTATTGTTGGCGCCTTGAGACAATGCTGTGCCCAACGTGGGATGAAGTCGCTGAGTTTGCAAAAAAAATACTTCAAACTACAGAGAATAAGTTCAACAAAACTGACTTTTGGGACAAGCATGACATACCGAGCGAACTACCATCCAGTGATGCGGATCTCATGCGATCCTGGTACAACGTTGCGACATATTATGTCCGCTGGTGTAGACAGCAAATGCGGACGACTGATTTTGTGGAATGGTCTACAAAATTATTAAAATCCGCCCCTCCTAATATTACAGATATAGTTTTTAGGGAACAGACGCTTTTTCATTTACAACGCGGAGAAAAGAAACTTGCTTCAGATATTCTTCAATCTTGGTCACCGAACTATTCTGATCCTTATAATGGAATAAGACGTGCAGTTTGGTTGGCGGAATGTGGTCAAAACACGCTCGCATTGGATTTGGCACTAGCGACCGTTCGCTCAATCAGAAAATTGTCCCGACTTGAACCTGACAGTATCTTTGTATTGTCGCGTGAAGCTTGGGCGTGTCAAATAACCTATATGCTGCAACGGTCTAACTTTGCGCTTTCGAAGCCAATGTCATCCGACACTGATGATCAGGCATTGGTGGATAGGCTCCGCGATCTGACGGTAAGGGAGCATGATCCTGAATATGAGATTGAAAAGTTGGCAGACTTGGTTAATGCAGAGATTCCTCGTCGTGGTACGAGTCGAGTCCGAACAATTGATTTCGACCCTGACACTGAGAGCACATTGCATCGATTCGGCGGCGATTCGGCAAAGCATGCAAAAATACAGAACTGTTTTTCTTGGTATGAATTGACTGATCATGTTGGATATCTGCCTCGGGTTCGTAATACCCTATGGCATATCGAGGCCTTTAAACTAGCAGCGTGGTGGATCAAAGATAATGAAAGCCAAGAACGAGTTCACGGCATCATGGTTCGACTTGCGGATCCTGCTGTTTTCGAAAAGATTGAAGATGGGTTAGCGAACCATTTGCGTTGGCTATCACGCAACGACGTCGCGAGCTTGAATGAGGATTTCGCTCGACAGGCTTGCTCACAAGCGCTAGCGCTCGCAACTGATTATATAAAAACTGAGAATGCAAACGAAAGCACCGAGGCAGACCTTGCATTTCAATTAGAACGATATAGCAGACTAGTTATCCGGGAAACCTCTTCCCTTGTACTAGAGAAGTATGTCGAAACAATCCTACAGTTATACAACAATCAACGCCTGCAGCAAGGCGACGACGCAGCGCGGAAGAGTTACCTTAATGCGTTCAATAGAACTTTAAGTACACTACCAGAAACAGTTCTGGAGAAATATATTGAAAAGATTATTCAAGTACCGATAGAAACCGTTATTTCTTTGAACACTCAACATAAGCGTTGGCCAGATTGGCCATATGCATTATGGGATCAAAAAATAGATATAAAATCACGTCGCCTGTTGCATCTAGTCAGCGAGATGATTGATCAATCGATTTCATTTTTAGCCAAAAATAAGGATAAAGATAATGTCTTTGTCCGTAACCGAATTTTCTGGGCACATAAAAACAAATTACTTACGGAATCGGCCCGTTATAGCATAAGAAAAATTTTTTCACCTCGAGGCCTATTTCCGTCCGCTATCCAAGGTTTCGATGTTCTCGATATTATGAAGCTCATTTCTCCTCTAAAGATTGGTGAAATGGCAAACTTCAGACGTTTCATATCCAGCCAAACTATTGGCAACAACTTTAACAACTCGCCTTTAATGTCACAGGCGAAAACCATGAGATCGCAGCTACGTAACATGGTACATAGCACTTACATTGGAATTTCTTGGCAAGATGAAGAATTAATTCAGATATTAAGTTTTTCTCTTGAATGGTTCAAACAGAATTCTGTGGAAATTTTAAAAACATTTGACAGTGAAAGTCAAAGCCTCTTCGGGGGAAAAGACATATGGAATCTCTTATATCAATACGATGACGTCACTGCGCGTTTTATCGTACCGCTTGTGGCTCGAAAAAGTGAAAACGCCGTTGCATTAGATGTGTTAGCCGAAAATTTTATCTCTGAATCCCGAAAGAAGAAATTTCAATGTTGGCACACTCTCCTAGCATCACAAATCACACGAAATACTTTGGATCAGGGCTTGGTAGACGAGTTATTATCAGCAATACTTGACCCAGTAACACGGATGGATCCTTACACCGCGCATATCGTACATTTGTGGGTGTTCGAAGAGAAGAGTCAATTATGCCCACCAGAAATTATTGATGCCATGACCTTGTTGTTACATTCGGACCATGGCGAAAAAATACTCTTCGGATTGAGGTTCTGGAAGCGCGTGGTGGCGGACTCCAAGCACTTATTGACTCAGGAACGAGTTCATTTGATCAACGTATCACTGACCTCGATCTGGCTCCGTGTAACCCCAACACGTGAATCGTCTCGCGATCGCATTCGATCACATGATGTGCCTGCCGTTCAACTTGAAGCTATACGACTAGCTCAGTGCTTAGCTCAGCGAAACAATTTGACTGCTAATAATTCCATTTGGCTTCATCAACTTGGTGCGCATCCGTTGCCCGAAGTCCGTAACACATGCATGGCAACACCAGTACTCAAATGACGCAAGGCGGCTAGTTTATAATAGCCGCCTAACCTGATAATTCATCAATTGCGTTCATGTCCATCACCATCAAAACCCCCGAAGACATCGCCGGCATGCGTATCGCCGGCCGTCTCGGCTCTGAAGTACTCGACTACATCACGCCCTTCGTCAAGGCGGGCGTGACCACCGGCGAACTGGATCGCCTGTGCCATGAGTACATGAGCAATGTGCAGGGCACGATTCCCGCGCCGCTGAATTACTGCCCTCCGGGCTATACGCCCTACCCCAAGGCCATCTGCACGTCGGTGAACGATGTGATCTGCCACGGCATCCCTGGCGACAAGGTGTTGAAGAACGGCGATGTGGTGAACCTCGATATCACCGTCATCAAAGACGGCTACCACGGCGACAACAGCCGCATGTTCTTTATCGGCGAGCCGTCGATTCTGGCGAAGCGCCTGTCGGACATCACATATGAGTGCATGTGGATCGGCATTCAGAAAGTGAAGCCGGGCGCGCATTTCGGCGATATCGG
>CAMLGO010000079.1 GCA_946479665.1 uncultured Candidatus Saccharibacteria bacterium | reverse complement strand
ATAAAGAACCGCTCAAGGGTGTCAATCCAGATGAGGTCGTGGCCGTTGGTGCTGCTATTCAGGCGGGCGTTCTTGCTGGCGATGTCAAAGACGTACTACTTCTAGACGTAACGCCACTATCGCTTGGTATTGAAACAATGGGAGGTGTGACGACAAAGCTGATCGAGCGCAACAGCACTGTTCCTACGAGTAAATCTGAGACATTCTCGACCGCTGCTGATAACCAGCCGCAAGTAGAGATTCATGTACTACAGGGTGAACGTGAAATGTCTTCTGACAACAAGTCACTTGGTCGCTTTACGCTTGATGGTATTGCGCCAGCTCCGCGTGGCGTGCCACAGATTGAAGTTACCTTTAATCTCGATGCCAACGGTATCTTGAATGTGACCGCCAAGGACAAGGGCACTGGCAAAGAGCAGAGTATCACAATTTCTGACAGCGGTAATCTTTCAAAAGAAGATATCGAAAAAGCACAGAAAGAAGCTGAAGCTCACGCCGATGAAGACAAGAAGAAGCGCGAAGCTGTCGATGCTCGCAATAGCCTCGAGAGTGCTATCTACCAGGCTGAAAAAATGCCAGATGAGTACAAAGACAAGATTAGTGATGAAG
This sequence comes from uncultured Candidatus Saccharibacteria bacterium, assembly GCA_946479665.1. The sequence continues at coordinate 3,535 of CAMLGO010000079.1, read as the reverse complement.
ATAAAAAAGCCATCACTGATGCTGTTGAAGAAGCTAAGAAGCACAAAGACTCAAATGACAAGGATGAGCTCGAAGCTGCCGCTAAGGCACTCACCGATGCGATCATGCCGATCGGTGCTAAGCTCTACGAAGCTGCATCAAAAGAGGAAGCACCTGCCTCTGATGATGCCAAAAAGGGTGACGACGAACCGGTTGAAGGCGAAGTTGTCGACGAAAAAGACAAATAGGAGCATCTCTCCGTTATAAAATAAGCTGCCGGTTGGCAACTTATTTTATGTATACTAAGGATAACCATGACGGAATTTCAGATACGACGACGGGGTAATCTTCAGCCGCTGCCTCTATCGGCCAAGAGGAGGCGTTACCTGCCTATGGCTGTGGCACTTGTTTGTGTGCTACTCGGCGGTTTTTTCGGGTATCGATATGTCAGTGCCGACATGTCAGTTAATGGCGTATCGACATACACGCTGCCGGTGGTATCTGAGAAGCAGCCACTTGAATGGCCGAGTTATGGTCAGGCGGCCATAGCAACCCGTGATTATGGTGTACTTGAAACGCACGGAAAAATCGAGAAGCACCCCACGGCCAGTACAGCAAAGCTCATCACCTTGCTAGCGGTGATGGAAAAGAAGCCGTTTGAGTTAGGTGCAAGCGGTGAGACATTGATACTCGATCAAACGGATGTCAATCTTTACGACAATTACATCGCCAATAACGGCTCAAACGTGCCAGTCCAGGCGGGAGAGAAAATAACACAATACCAAGCAATGCAGGCAGTGTTGCTTGTCTCAAGTAATAATCTGGCGGATACGCTTGCAATCTGGGCATTTGGGTCGCTCGATGCATATCGCTCATACGCCACTGATATGATTCATCGTTACGGCCTCAAAAACACGATCATTGGCAGTGACGGGAGCGGGCTTAATCCGACGACAGTAAGTACCGCAGCTGATTTGGCGGTGATCGCACAGAAAGCACTTGCGCAACCGGTGATTGCGAATATAGCATCGCAGCAAACAGCCACGATTCCGGTTGCCGGCCAGATTCGCAATACGAATTTTCTACTTGGTAATGACGGAGTGATTGGTCTCAAAACCGGCGAATCAGTCGAGGCGGGTGGTAATTTTGTGCTAGCCGGGAACCAGACGATCGATGGTCATACGCAGCAAGTAATCGTGGTCGTAATGGGTGCGGAGCTTAGTAAGATCGCTCAGCGAGATAGCTACGACCTTTACATGAGCGCCCGTAAAAACTTTACATACAAAATGCTTATTGCGAAGGGACAGCAGGTAGGCATATACCAGCCGGTGTGGTCGAAACGAGCCTATATTGCTACTGCCAAAGAAGAGATAGGTGCATTCATATGGCCGGGTATGGCTGTGAAACCGAGTATCCAGCTTAATGCGGCTCAGCCAAAATCATCGGCTGATGCAGTTGGGGCTATAAAATTCACTATAGGTACTGCCTCGCGCGAATCTACGACTGCGCTAGAAGCGCCAATTGACCCTCCTTCGGCGTGGTGGCGTATGGTTACGCGATAGTACACGTAAAGTTATTGTTGTACAAAATAAAAATACATGATATAAATTGATTATGAACAAAAGTATGTCATATCAGAACGGTACTTTCGCAGGCGTGAAGCTCGGCGGCGCTATTGATATGGCTTATCTTTTCTCTTAACTACTATATTTTGACACTAGATAAGCCTCCAAGATCGGAGGTTTTTGTGATATAAGACTTGGAGGCTGATCGGGTTTCGAAATACGAACCCAATTATAAAAAATAAAACGAAAGGAGCATATCATGGCATTCGGGCCAATTATGCGTCTCAAGGTGGGCAAGCTCACTATTGAGTTGGCACCACTCACCAAAGAGGTGATGAGCGAATTCATCAACCTCGACCATGGTGGTGGCATGCAGCGACTTGAGGTGCGCCGCTACACCTCTTCGATTACCGCGCCGGTACTTGAAGACGAGCACGACTGGTTTGAGAAAACACGCCAGTCAAAAGACTCGATCGTCTGGGGTATCTGGGTGATCGAGAAGGATGGCCGCATGCTCATCGGCAATACCTCGCTCTTTAGCTTTGACGAAGGGCACACGAGGCTCATTCAGCAGGCAACCAGCGGCTCAATGATTTTCCGTAAGGAGTACTGGGGCAAGGGTATCGCGAGTAGCATTCACAAGGCGCGTACTTGGTTTGCTTTTCAGCACCTTGGGCTGCACCGCATAAAGTCGGCAGTTATCCAGGGTAATGGAGGTAGTCTTAAGGCGCTGAGCCGAAGCGGCTACTCGCTTGTGTATGTTGAGCGCAACGAGCAGTTCGTAAATGGCCAGCTGCGCCATCTCGACTGCCTAGAATGTCTCAGCCCAAACGAGCCATTCTGGAGCCAGTGGTGGCACGGCGATCGTCCGCCAAGGCGTGCGCTTGAAGCACGGAAGGCTACACAAGAAGCCCTCGAGTGGGCCGAGAAAAACGTGGAGCTCCTTTAGTTCGCACCCCGCCGAGTTTACGGATTCGGCGGGGATTCTCATGTCCGTCTTGCTTGTGCTTACCTCTTAAAAAGGGTACAGTAGAGCTATATGGACATCAAAACAGAACTTGAAAAGATTTTTAAAGGCGAGCTCGATACAAGTGATGTATCGCGCGAATTTTACTCCCACGATGCCAGCTTGTTTGAGCTGAAGCCGCAGATCATTGGTTTTCCGCAAGATGTGGAGGATATTAAATCGACCGTACGATTTGTAACTGAACACAAAGCCGAACATCCTGAGCTCAATATTACGCCGCGCTCTCGCGGCACCGATATGTCGGGTGCGGCAATTGGCGAGTCGATCGTGCTAGATATTAGCCAGCACATAAACAAGCTGCATGAAGTAACGGCAACATCCGCGCATGTGCAGCCAGGTATGCTGTACCGAGAATTTGATGCTGAGACGCTGAAGCAAGGCAGTATGCTACCGAGCTATCCGGCCAGTCGCGACCTGGCTTCTGTCGGTGGGATGGTCGGTAATAACTCGGGTGGTGAAAAGTCGTTGCAATACGGCAAAACTGATCAATTTGTAACTGAACTGAGTGTCGTACTTAGTGACGGTAACGAGTATGTCGTAAAGCCGCTCAATCGTGAAGAGCTGAACGCTAAGATGGGCCAAGATGATTTTGAGGGTCACTTATATCGACAGACATTCGAGCTGCTCGATGGTCAGTACGACGAAATTCAGGCAGCCGCGCCAAAGGTGAGCAAGGATTCAACGGGCTATCATTTATGGAACGTTTGGAACCGCGACACCAGCATATTTGATCTTACGAAGTTATTTGTTGGCGCTCAGGGTACGCTTGGCATTACAACGGATATTCGTTTCCGGCTTGTGCCAAAGCCGGCTCATTCGGGTACGCTCGTTTGTTATATGCGCAACATCGATGAGCTCGGCGAAGTGATTCCTGCGGTGTTAGCCCATAAACCGGCCACTTTTGAAAGCTTTGATGATAACACCCTATGGTTGAGTTTTAAGTTTTTCTTTGCATTCTTATCGA
>CAMLGO010000078.1 GCA_946479665.1 uncultured Candidatus Saccharibacteria bacterium | reverse complement strand
CCAAGACGACAAGGCAGTCGAAAAGACATTGACGATTACACCGACCTTGTCTGATAGTGAACGCCCATCATTTGTAACCCTTGAGCAAACAGCCGCAAAAGCTGGCACTGAGCTTGAGGCGGCCGAGGCGCGCGTGAGTGCGCCTGCTGCGGCGCCAGTAAATACCTTGGCTGCTCGACGTAGCAGCGGTCGTTTTATGGATGTTGTTCATCCATCGTCTGATATGAAAATCAATAACCGTCCTGTTGTGTCGCGCGAGGGTATTCAACTCAGTCCTATCGCACCGCGACCTGTTGTATCTAGCGCTCCCCAGCCAAGCCGCGAGCCGGAAATAACCGCCGCAGTTCCTGACCAAACACCTGAAGTTGTCGAGCAAGCTTCTGAGCTGAACGCATGGCCAGATCCTATTGATATGATGACGCCGACACCTTCGGTGGATATCGCTGAAGCTGCACCTTCTGCAGAAGAAGTAAGTATGCCAGAAATGGAACTCCCAAATGCTGTTGATGCCGAGGAGCCTACGCCGCTACAGACGCCTTTTTTGGCCGATACCAAGGTCGAGAAGCGTCCACTCGGTGCTTTCGCAGTTGAACAGCAAGTTGCTGCTGGCGATACATCAGACGTCGAGGCCGTTAGTGATGAAGCCGGAGTTCAAGAACAGGTGCCGACTAACTCATTCTCAATGCCCGGCCAAGAAGCCACTTCCGACCTTCCTGACGAACTGCAGCATGATCTTGTTAAGATAGAGTCCGATAGTGAAGTGACGCACCAAGAGCTTGCTGAAGAAAAACCAGCACCAGCTCCGTCATTTGCTGTGCCAGTCGTAACGCCAGTACCAGCCGCTGCGCCTGGTCCCGCTTCGATCCAACCTCAGTACAAAGAAGAGCCTAGCAGTACTAAAGAAGAGCATGCGGCGATTTATGATACCGATAGCTACCATAAACCGCTTGCTCATCCCGCCAAGAAGAAATCCGGTTGGCTGTGGGTGCTATGGATTGTTCTGCTTCTTGCACTAGGTGCTGGCGGCGCAGCTGCGCTCTACTACTTTAAGCTTATTTAGCCTCGCCGGGCGGTCTAAAACCAGGTATACTAAGTAGTAATGGATTTACTCGAGGGGCTTAATGAGGCGCAGGCAGATGCGGTGCAGACAACGTCTGGGCCGCTGCTTATTTTGGCTGGTGCTGGCAGTGGGAAAACAAAAACGCTGACGCATCGAATTGCGCATTTGATTGCACACGAAAATGTATGGCCGAATGAGATCTTAGCCGTGACTTTTACGAATAAAGCGGCACGTGAAATGCGCGAACGGCTCGGGGTATTACTTGGACAGAATGGTGCAAGCCGCGGCTTCATGCCTTGGATGGGAACGTTTCATGGTATCTGTGTCCGCATGCTTCGTCTAGAGGGAGAGGCGATCAATATTGCCAAAAACTTTGTGATCTATGACGAAGATGATCGACAGGGCCTTATCAAGCAGGCGATGAAGCAGCTTTCGATTGGTGATAAAGAGATAAAAGCGCGGAGCGTGAGCTCGGTGATTTCGAGTGCCAAGAACGAAATGGTGGGGCCGGTTGAGTTTGAGGCAACGGCGCAATTTCCATACCAGAAGAATATCGCCAAAATTTATACAGCATATGAAAAAATGCGCCAAGCTGCTGGTGCGCTTGATTTTGACGACCTGCTCCTCGAGACCGTGCGCCTCTTTAAAGAAGCGCCGGAAGTGCGCAAAAAATGGCAAACGCAGTTCAAGCATATCTTGATTGATGAGTACCAGGATACAAATGCCGCGCAGTATCACATCATTAAGCACCTAGTGAATGAGACGCGTAATATCTGTGTGGTGGGTGATGACTGGCAATCAATCTACAGTTGGCGTGGCGCCGATTTTACGAATATCCTCAATTTCGAGCGTGACTTTAAGGGTGCGAAGGTGATTAAGCTCGAGCAAAATTATCGCAGCACCGGCTATATCCTTGAAGCGGCCAATAATGTGATTACCAAGAATTTGCAGCGAACCGATAAGAAATTATGGACAGCCGAAGGAAACGGCGCTCCTGTGCAGGTACATAGTACGTACGACGAAGCCGAAGAGGCGAATCTGGTTGCGAGCCGCATTTCATCGCACGCAGCCATGGGCGCCCGAAAATTTGGTGATTTTGCAGTATTGTACCGCGCAAATGCCCAGAGCTACACGTTGGAACGTGCCTTCTTGCAACAGCGCGTGCCGTACCAGATCGTTGGCGGTGTGCGCTTTTACGACCGTAAGGAAATCAAAGATATTATTGCGTATCTTCGCCTGATGTATCAGCCGAATGACCGCATGAGCTTTAGCCGTATCGTGAACGTACCAACCCGCGGTATCGGTGCGACAAGCCTTGAGAAGTTTCTGATCTGGCAAGCAGGCAGCGGTATGGATATCATTGCCGCCCTGACGAACGTCGATCAGGCGACGACGATTACCGCCCGGGCTCGATCGGCACTTGCGCTCCTCGGAGGCAAGCTGCGCACTATTCAGTTGATGATCGACGATGGTAATCCGAGTGATATTATCGAAAAGATTTTAGCTTCAACGGGCTATCGAACGTATCTGCAAGATGGCACTCCGCAGGCTGAAGAGCGCGAAGCGAATATTGGTTCACTTGTATCCGATGCTAAGAGTTTTGCGGGTTTGCCGGAATTCCTAGAGGAAGTAGCCTTGATGTCGAGCGCCGACACGGCCGAAGCGGAAGAGAAAGTCACGCTTATGACACTTCATGCCGCCAAGGGTCTCGAATTTCCGGTTGTGTTCATGGTGGGTATGGAAGAAGGAATCTTCCCACATGCCAGGGTGTACGAAGCAGGACCAAGCGAGCTCGAAGAAGAGCGAAGGCTTTGTTATGTCGGCATGACCAGGGCGCGCGAAGAGCTGCACCTCAGTTATGCTCAGAGTCGTCTGCAATTTGGGCAGCGCGGCTACAATCCTCCGTCGCGCTTTTTGGCTGATATGGGCGACAACGCCATGATGACCAGCGCTGAGCCGAAAGTGACCCGCGATATGGATCAGGACTACTTCAGTGACGAACTGCCGTTTGCGATTGGCGATCGAGTTCGCTCGGCTGCATTTGGTACGGGTGAGATTCGAGATGTCGAAGGTTTGGCGGTGACAATCCTGTTTGATAGCGGCTACAGCAAGAAGCTTAATGCCGAGTACGCACGCTTAGAGAAGTTAGGCTAAATGGTGCGATTTTGCTATACTAGAGAGAACACGCCCTGGGTGGTGTTATACGCATGAGATCTATTATCCGTACATCGAACACACCAATGCGCGCCTTTCTTATTGCTGGTGCTTTTCTTGCTATTGTAGCCGCTGTTATTGCTATTGCGCGAGTTGCCGCCGCTCAAGGCACGGCAACCTCGGCTCCTAACGGCCGCCTCATGACGATCCACGATCGTGGAACCGAAAAAGTATTCCTCTCTAAAGCAGACACCGTGGGTGACGCGCTGAAAGAAGCGGGCATTCCATTTGATGCAACCGATGCTGTAGAGCCAGCTGCCAGTGAGCCACTCGTTGCAACCGACTACCAAGTGAATATCTATCGCTCGCGCCCGGTAGTTGTTGTAGACGGCGTGTCGAGCCGGGTTGTTATGACCCCTTACCAAACACCGGCCAAGATTGCCAAGCATGCCGGTATCACGCTTTACGACGAAGACACGACAACGATCAACCCGACAGATGACATTGTCAATGAGGGCGCTGGTCTTCGGATGACAATTGATCGTGCGACTCAGTTTAGCTTTACGCTGTATGGCAAGAAAATTGACGCTCGTACTCAAGCGACCACGGTTGGTGCTATGCTCAAGGAAAAGAACATTACGCTAGCGTCAAACGATGTTCTATCGGTTGATCAAAAAACACCAATCACCGCTGGCATGGCAGTTGAGCTTTGGCGCAATGGTGTTCAGACGGTTACTCAAGACGAAGAGATTAAGTTCGAAACTGAACAAATCAAAGATGCTGACCAGCCTGTTGGCTACAAGAAAGTCCAAACTCCTGGTGTAACAGGCAAGAAGACGGTGACGTATGAAATTGAAATGAAGAATGGCCAGGAATTGAATCGTAAAGAGATTCAAAGTGTGACAACAGCCCAGCCGCAAAAGCAGGTTGAGGTTATTGGCGCGAAGTTACCAACGCCGACAAATCCGACCGAGGCACAGGCACTTGGTCATCAGATGATGCTCGATTATGGGTTTGGTGAAGATCAATGGCCATGTCTCTATAACCTTTGGATGCATGAATCTGGCTGGAGAACGACTGCGGGAAATCCTTCTTCTGGTGCATATGGTATTCCGCAGGCATTGCCTGGTAGTAAAATGGGTCCCAACTGGCAAACTGATGCCGCCGCCCAGATTCAGTGGGGGCTAGGATATATCAAAGGCCGTTATGGCACCCCATGTGGTGCATACAGCGCGTGGCAATCAAAGGGT
>CAMLGO010000077.1 GCA_946479665.1 uncultured Candidatus Saccharibacteria bacterium | reverse complement strand
TTTGCGGTAATCCATTGGCGAGCACGGCGATGGTCGTACCGCCCGCCTCTACTGTGGCCCGGTGAGCGATGCCGTCAACGCCGAGGGCAAGCCCGCTAATGATAATGATCCCTTTCTTGGCAAGATCGTAGGCTAATCGCTGTGTCACCTCTTTGCCATAGCTGCTCGGTTTGCGAGTGCCGACAATCGCGACACTTGGGAGCCGCTGAGGTGGTAATTTGCCCAGGATGAAAAGCTGTTTTGGCGCCGCTGGGATATGGGCCAATAATTGTATGTAGTTATGCTTATCAGGGGTAGCTCTATTGATTTTCATAGAATTTATGTCTCAATGTGTTGACATTATGTCAAATACGTGCTAATATCAAAGACGATTGATTGAAATCTGCGAGATCCAATCAAACGCACCTTATACCCCCTATTCTAACTTATGTTAGGTTGCGCGCAATGTGCTTATTTAGTAATCTACCCTCCACTAGTAAGCAACAAAGCATTGCGAGCATACTAATCCCTTTAACCAGCGAACGTCTGCGCTATGATCGAGACCGTTACGCTTGCCCCTTCGGGTGGGTTAAAGGGCAACATGGCGCCAGGTGATGCCCACCCTTACCTGGCGCCTTTTTGTTTGGAAAAAATATTTGAGAAATTAAACAGCCCACCGTAATTACTACGGTGGGACTTACGTTTGACAGATTAAGAGAGAATTTTGTCGAGCATTACCTGGTGTACCTTATCATACTCGGCATCCAGGAGCTCCTTATCCCCCTTTATGCCAACTTCGAGATTGACGATGTCCTTGTCGGTCAGGAGGCTGATGTCGACGGGCACGAGTTTACCCTTGGCTGACTCACCTATGAGCCGGCCGTCATCATCGAGCCAGAGATACGGCGACATCCCACCGGTACTCGACACGCACCCCAGCATTTCAAACATGTGAATGTGCGCTTCGAATGCCACTGGACGGAGCTGCTTTGTTTTACCAAGCCACGAGGATGGCGTGCGAAACACTTTTGCGACGCGCGGATGCGGCTGAAAGGCTTCGTCTTTGAAGGCAACGTGCTGTTTGAGAATATGAGTGACTTGCGCCACGCGTTCAGTGTTCACGAGCTGCTCTTTTCTACTTTTGATCTGTCAAACTCCATTCGGGAGCTTGACAGACAGAGAATGATTTCTTTGTCTGGCTGGGCTCAACCAAAACTAGAGTGTAGTATGGCACGGCGGGAAGATTTTGCAAGCATAACTACCGTCATGTATTCTGCTCGTGGTAAAGTGGGGAGTAATGTACTCTACTATACGCCATTTTTTCCAACCCCATCATCCTGTTCGCATCTTCTTTATTACCGCCCTTTTCTCTCTGGTGATCGCTATATGGGTAGTGCTTGGAGCTGGCTGGGGTGCGCTTTGGCTGTTTGTGGTGCTGTCGGTACTAGAAGTTACCTTCAGCTTCGATAACGCCGTTATTAATAGTCGCGTGTTGGTGAAGATGTCGAAGTTTTGGCAGGCGATCTTTCTGACGATTGGTATTTTGATTGCTGTCTTCGGCGTGCGTTTCGTACTGCCGATTTTTATTGTTATGGTGCCGACGGGCTTAGGCTTTGGCGATGTGATCAACCTGGCGCTTAATCAGCCGGATAACTACGCACATGCCTTAGAGATGGCCGGTCCGATGATCAGCGCATTTGGCGGTAGTTTCTTGGCGATGATCGGACTTGCCTATTTTATGGATGGAAAAAAGCGCGCGCATTGGCTTAGTCCTATCGAGCAGCCGTTGGCGGCACTTGGAAAGATTCATTTTGTACATGTCTATATTATGTTAATCGTAGCTGCGCTACTGTATATGACGGTCCCGGCCCACGAGAAGATAGCTGTTCTTCTTGCGAGCCTGACTGGTATTGCGCTACACGTGATTATTGATATCGCCGGTCGACTGATGGACAAAAAACAACCAGGCACATCGGCCATTCCGCAAGTTGGCATGGCGGCGTTTGTGTCGTTTCTCTACCTCGAAGTCCTCGATGCTTCCTTCTCGCTTGATGGCGTGATCGGTGCCTTTGCACTCACGAGTAGCGTGCTGCTGATCATGGCTGGCCTTGGTGTCGGTGCACTGTGGGTGCGATCGCTAACGGTATACATGGTCCGCACAAAAACATTGGCACGCTACAAATTCCTCGAACAAGGTGCGCACTGGGCAATTATTATTCTTGGTGCGATTATGTTTTCGAAGCTGTATGGCATGCATCCGCCGGAATGGTTCACTGGCTCGATCGGTTTGGTGTGTATTGTTGCCGCGGTGATTGCGAGTATTTACCACGGCCGCAAGACAATACCCGTCGAAGACCAGCATCACCTCTAGGCCATATGATATTATAGAGAGGCTATGACAGTCTTTTATATGATCCTTGCGACATTGGCCGGCAGTATTGTTTCGCTCGTTGGTGGTCTTCTGCTGTTGCGTGCAAAGAAACGGCGTCAGGCGGCAATTCTGCTGACTCTTCCCTTTGGTGCAGGTGCATTACTTGCGGCCGCTTTCTTTGACCTGTTGCCAGAGGCATTTGATCTAGGCAATCCACGTGAACTTTTGTTGTGGGCACTGGCTGGTTTCACGCTCTTTTTCGTGCTTGAGCGTAGCGCAAGCTGGTTCCATCACCACCATGAGCACGACGGCTCGCATCAAGACACGCAACAACGTCGTTTGATCGTGATTGGCGATATTATGCATAATGCCATTGACGGCCTGGCGATCGGTGCTGCCTTCTTGGTAAGTATTCCGACAGGTGTCGTTACGGCTTTGGCGGTGAGCGCACATGAGATTCCAAAAGAGCTCGGGACGTTCGCTTTGCTTCTATCTCGCGGTTGGAAAGACAAGACGGTCATTATTGCTAATCTTTTGACGGCGCTTGCAACAATCGTGATGGCACTTCTTGTGTTTAGTCTCGGTACCGACGCGCATCTCCCTGTTGCTCCGTTACTGGCGCTGACAGCCGGTTTCTTTATTTACGTGGCGGCAAGCGACATTATTCCCGAGATTCATGAACAGCCACATCGGACGGGTACAATTCAAGCGGCAATGCTGGTCCTTGGTATTGTGATTGTCGGCTCTGTTGTGACGCTACTTGGCGTCTAGTTTTCAAATAGCCGTTTTCATAGTATAATATGTAATGCTGACCATCTTCCCCTATCGAAAGGACAGCAATGGATCTTGTACCTAACTTGCAATCCGGATGGAGTTTTAACCTTATTGGCGACAACATTCTCCTGTTGAGTTTTGTTGCGCTGGTAGTTGGAACGGTGATATCGGTATTCACTGCCGACAATTCACTCTCCAAGGTGGCGCGTGTCGGCCTTGTGCTGATAATCATCGCCATGGTAGCGCTTCTCTCCGGCTGGCTGGCTGGTGTATTTTGGTTGGTGATCCTGTGGATCGGGTTCATCCTGGCCGTGATCGCTGGGATTGCCAGAGGGATCGTGCGAATGAAGGCCTAGTCCTTATTCGCGAAGAAGATGCTCAAATGTGAGTGACAGCGAGGAGCGGCAGTTTTTGCCCCTCGCTGTCACTCATGCACACATTCGCCTTTTGGCGTTCTTTTTATATTTTATGGCTGGTTGTTTCGAGCTGGCCAGCGCAGAAGTGTTCGATAAGTTCGATGGTTTTTGGAATAATTGTCTCGATGAGTATTTCATTCTCATCTTTTGAAAAGTGACCAAGTACGAAGTCGACATCGCTGACGCGGCTGTGGAGCTCATTTTTAATGCCGATGCGAATGCGGCTGTAGCTTTGCCCAAGATGGGCGTTGAGGCTTTTGATGCCATTGTTGCCAGCGTCGCTACCTTTCTCGCGAATGCGGATTGTGCCAAGCGGGAGCGCTAGGTCGTCGTGAATGACAAGTATGTCATTCGCTGTGTCGAGCTTGTAAAAGTCGGTTAAGCTTCGAGCCGATTGTCCTGTTTCGTTGTAGAATGTCGTCGGCTTAACGAGCAATGTTTTTTCGCCGGCAATACTAAGCTCGGCGATATCGGCATGGAACTTCGGCTTTTTCATAAACTCCCCCCCTGCTTGGGTTGCAAGCTGATCGAGAATTAAAAAACCGACGTTATGGCGGGTAGTGGTATATTGGCTGCCGGGATTACCTTGAGCAAAGATCAGTTTCATCTGTTACTACTATATACCATTGCAGGTTGTTAGTAATTATTGTATAATTGGACACGGTTCTTTCAAATGGGGTACCAACGACAACGTGAGGATGATGTATGGAGACGACGGATGTGAATCCGCTCGAATCGCTATTACATAGCATCAATGACGGAGTGGTATGGTTTGGCTCAATGTCTCCAGTTATCGGAGGTTGGGCTGGCGTTGCTCTGTCGGTGATGTTTGCGATTGGTGTCATGATGGTGGTGCACACGCACCTGAAACGATACCCGGGCCCTGTAGAGGGAGTAATGCGTCATCGTCGCCGCCGATGGTACCGCTAATGCGGACCTAAGGCTGCTGCTAGTCTTCGGATTAGCCTGGC
>CAMLGO010000076.1 GCA_946479665.1 uncultured Candidatus Saccharibacteria bacterium | reverse complement strand
GTGAGGTATCGCGGACATCCTTGGCTTTTTCACCGAAGATAGCACGGAGGAGACGTTCTTCAGAGCTGAGCTCTTGCTCACCCTTAGGCGTAATCTTACCAACGAGCACGTCGCCGGCTTTTACTTCAGAACCAATCTGAACGATACCGTTTTCGTCGAGGTGACGAAGTGATTCTTCAGAGACATTTGGAATATCGCGGGTAACGATTTCTGGACCAAGCTTTGTTTCACGAACTTCAACAGTGTAGTCCTTGATATTAATGCTCGTAAGAGCGTCTTCTTTAACAATACGATCAGAGAGTACGATCGCGTCGTCCATGTTGTAACCACCCCAAGGCATGAAGGCAACCGTAAGGTCACGACCAAGCGCGAGTTCACCGTCAGCAACAGAGGCGCCTTCGATAAGAATATCACCGGCTTTAACCTTCTGGCCACGCTCAACACGAACTTTTTGGTTGATTGAACGGTCGTCATTGCTCTTTGCAAAGTGAACGAGCTCGTAAATCTTGACGCCGTCTTTGTACTTAACGTGAACTTCATCACCATCAGCACGAACGACTTCACCCTCAGCTTCTGCTGTAATGAGCTGACTCGTATTCTTGGCGAGTTCCGCCTCGATACCAGTACCGACAGTTGGTGATTCTGGCGTAAGCAGTGGTACTGCTTGCTTCTGCATGTTTGAACCTGTAAGTGAACGGTCAACACGGTTCTTTTCGATGAATGGTACGAGTGATGCAGTTGAACCAAGGATTTGCTTATGTGCAGCATCCATGTAGGTTACTTCGCTTGCATCAACTTGCTCCGGGAGGAGTCCGTTACGAGCACTCACGCGCTCTGCAGCGAATGAGCCATCATCGTTCAAAAGTGCACCGGCGTCGGCGATAACTTCAGTGATCTCTTGTGAAGCGTCAAGGTAGACAACTTCGTCACTTACCTTACCGTCTTTTACCTTAAGGTATGGAGTTTCAATGAAGCCGTATTCGTTAACACGTGCATATGTCGCAAGGTTAAGTACGAGTCCAATGTTGGCACCTTCCGGAGTTTCTACAGAACAAAGGCGACCATAGTGAGTTGGGTGGGCGTCACGAACATCGAAGCCAGCGCGCTCACGCGAAAGACCACCAGGACCCATTGAACTCAAGCGACGCTTGTGTGAAAGCTCGGCAAGTGGGTTGGTTTCGTCCATGAGCTGTGAAAGCTGTGATGAGGCGAAGAATTCGCGAACCGCGGCAACAACCGGACGAGCGTTAATAAGCTGGCCTGGAGTTACATTCTCAAGGTCGCTCATACTCATGCGGTCCATAGCGTTACGCTGCATGCGGAGCATACCAACGCGGAACTGACGAGCAACGAGCTCACCAACAAGCTTGATACGACGGTTTGAAAGCGCGTCGATGTCGTCTGCTGGGTCTTGAGTGTTATTAAGACGAATGATTTCCTTGATGATAGCAACAAGGTCGCTCATCTGGAAAACACGATTTTCAGTCGTGTTTGCAACTTCAAGACCAAGACGCTGGTTCAATTTGAAACGACCAACACGGCTATAGTCGAAGCGCTTGAAGTCGAAGAACATACGTTCGATCATGCTGCGAGCGTTGTCGACAGTCGCAAGGTCGCCCGGACGAAGACGGCGATACACTTCAATAAGTGCTTCGTTTGATCCACGTGCTGGATCTTTATCGAGGGTGGCATCGATATATTTCACATCACCGGTATCAACATCAGCAAAGAGAGCTTTAATCTCGCTTGTTTTGTTGTGACCAAGCGCGCGGAGTAACGTCGTTACAGGCAGCTTGCGGCGACGGTCGATTTTTACGTAAATAGTACCGTTCGAGGCGGTCTCAAACTCAAGCCATGCACCACGGCCAGGGATAAGCTTGGCGCCGTAGTGATTGCGACCAGCGGCAACGTCAGCGGTGAAGAATACACCCGCAGAACGGATAAGCTGTGAAACGACGACACGCTCAGTACCGTTAATCACGAAAGTTCCGCGATCAGTCATCCATGGATAATCACCAAGGTAAATCTCTTGCTCTTTTACTTCGCCAGTTACTTTGTTCGTCAGTTCAACATTCGCATGAAGAGGCGCATCAAAGGTAACGTTGTTTTCTTTAGCATGTGCTTCAGTTACTTTTGGACTTTGGAATGCATATTCCTTGAAACGCAATTCGAGTTTCTGACCGGTATAGTCCTCGATCGGGTTAAGTTCTGCAAATATTTCACTCAAACCAGTCTCGACGAATTCACGCCAAGAATCTTTCTGGTGAGCGATGAGATTTGGTAGCGGTAGGGCTGTGTCGTCTTTCGTAAAGAAAACACGCTTATTAGCCGCGTCAGGCTTGGTTTTTGCCATGGGTGCTCCTCGCATAGTTGAATTATTGTTAGTTGGGTAATCGGCTCCGAAGATTCCCTAAACTGTGGTTTTCTCTGTTTGGTGCCACCCGACCAGAGAACACACGTAACCACAGCTACACTACTTCTTGGTACCTATTGTGAAGTCTTCTACGCAAATAGTCAAGGGGTATTTGCACTATTTTTGTAGCGTTCAATATCAACCACGACTGCCGTCGTATCATCAATTTTTCGAGTATAGTGAGTCAGCGCATGCACACAGGCCCGCGCATCTAAAGCCCGTCGAGTAAAGCTCAGCCAATCCAGCTCGCTTAGCCGCTCGTCGTGCCGATCACCAAGCACTCCATCGGTAGCTAAAATAAGCCGGTCACCTCTCTGTAGCTCGAGAGATCCCCACTCCGTTCCCTCACTAATGGTCGGCGTATTAGGCAGTACTGTTAATTGCTGGCGAGGAACAGACGGATCGTAGCCTTCAATCATGCCGAAAAAATTATAGAGACCATGAAGCCCCTGTTCGATAGTTTCTTGCTTAAGACTCTGCTCGCTTGTCTGGCGGATAAGATGTGCCGGTCGGCGGACAAGCAACTGCGAATCGCCCGCATTGAGATATGTCACCTGCCTGTCGGGCGTAATAATCATACCGGTGAGCGTTGTTGCACCCGATGTCAGTGCGGCCGCCCGCTGTAAACGGTCAATAAGTTTATCTTGGATCCGTTCCTGGGCCTGTTCTGCCGTCCTTGGAAGGCCACGACGGGTAAATGCCTTGACGAACGCCGCAAGCACCTCTTTAGCTGCAAGGTCACTATGAGGCCGAGAGCCAATACCGTCCGCAACAGCAAATATACCGTTTTCACGATCGACTATGAAGGCGTCCTGTCCGAAATGAGCAATCGGATACGGTGGATATAGGCGGACGTCACGCTTCTGTACTGCGGTGAGTTGCTCAGCTGCGGTATCGACAATGCGTAACATATAGCTCCTTTTTTATGGAGCTATATAACTCTATTTATAATAATCCGTCAAGGACATTAGATACGGTAGGCTACGATACCCGCCACCACAAGACCGTCAACCACCACCCAGAGCATATTCGAAAGAATCATTGGCCAGACCCTATGACGAAGACCATAAACAAAGAAGACTCCAGAGCACACCAAAAATCCAGCCCAAGATATGACAGATACGCCGTCAATATTGCCCTTAAGGATACCGACAAGCTGTGGTATTGCCGTTAATGGATACATGACAGAGATAAAAAGTACGGCGCGGTCAAACATCACGTCCTGTTTCGATAGAGATTTCTTCTTTTTGGTAATATGAGTGGTGTTAAGCATAACGACTATTATACCTCACATAAGCACTCTTTCGTCCTTTTGGACTCATCAGTGTAATTACACAATTACAGAGAGTGGTTTGCGATGATGGTTCGACGAATAGTTCGTCACCCCAACTTATCCTGTCGCAAGCAGGCCTATCACTCTATTACTTCATATATTTATCCAGTGTACGTCTCCAGTTTTGGCGGTAAAGCCGAGCCAGGACCGTCACGATGATAGCCACAGCTACATAGGCGACATACCCTGGGACGCCCAGCCACAGAAGGCCAAGTATTACCCAAAGGGCAGCGAATGTAAGCAGAAGCGCCACTGCCGTTAGCCTGTTTTCCCAGCGTCTACTCCTAAGATAGAACGACCAAACATTCAACACAAAAAAGACAATGATGAGTACGGTAGTAATGAACATTGCAGCATCCACGGATGCCTCCTCAAGATAGGATATGGTCAATATTATGACCTGTAGTACAGTACACCACCTAGAGCATGCTATCAAGCACGTGCTTTATAGCTTCTTAGGCTTTTGTAATCATTTCGTCGATAAGGCCATACTTCACAGCCTCTTCAGCGCTCATCCAGAAATCACGGTCGGCATCTTTTTCAATCTTTGCCAACTTCTGGCCAGTGTTTTTGGCAAGGATTTCATTAAGGCGCTGCTTAAGGAACAAACCTTCACGCAGGGTGATCTCTTGGTCGCTAATCTTACCCTGAGTACCACTACTTGGCTGGTGAATCATGATGCGGCTATTCGGTAGCGCAAAGCGCTTGCCTTTTGTGCCGCTCGAAAGCAAGAAGGCGCCCATACTTGCCTGAAGGCCAATACCAATCGTTTGCACGTCAGGAGAAATATACTGTATCGTATCGTAGATTGCCATACCGTCATAAACGCTACCACCTG
>CAMLGO010000075.1 GCA_946479665.1 uncultured Candidatus Saccharibacteria bacterium | reverse complement strand
TGAGATAGGCGCCAAAAACGAGCGACAGCCCGCCTTGCGTGAGTACGAGATAAATAACATACCCCCAGGACAATGGCAGGAGCAGGAGGATAAGCTCAGTAAGTAAGGCGGTCGGCATACGATACATGGTTAACATGGCAGTAAAATCGCTATGGCTTTTGCCAATAAGATGACGGTGTTTGAAAATGTTTTGTAAACTACCATATTTCCAGCGATACCGTTGTCGAAAGAGGGCTTTAAGATTACTGACTGCCTCGGTCATGGCAACCACATCCGAGCCATAGAGAATGCGATGCGCGCGATTACCTTTGGCGATAATCTTCATACTCACGCTGATATCCTCGGTGACTGTGTCGGTGTCATAAAAATGAACGGCGCGCATAGCACTGGTGCGATAGGTTGACGCAACACCACC
This sequence comes from uncultured Candidatus Saccharibacteria bacterium, assembly GCA_946479665.1. Next base: position 4,210 of record CAMLGO010000075.1, on the reverse strand, counting down.
AACGACGTATTCGCAGTTTGTCAGCGAATACGCCTTTTTGGTGCGATAGCCAAGCATGTGTTCAAATTTCTGCAGCAGACTGAGAGTTGTGTGCTCGTTGATAATCTGGACATTCGCGGCTACACCGGCAACCTCAGGGTTGATGAAATAGCTGACAGCTTTTTCGATCGAGAGCGGTAGTAAGATCGAATCGGCGTCGAGAGTCATAACAAGATCACTTTTTACGTATTTCTTTAGGGCGTAATTAAGCGCCGCCCCTTTGCCGACATTGATTCGTTTGCGGACAATACGCAAGTGAGTATCCGGATGGCGGCGCGCGTAGTCTCGCAGTACCCGCGCGGTCGTATCTGTTGACGCATCATCGACGGCAATAATTGCCACACCTGGGTAGGTGTTCGTGAGAATAGAGTCAAGACATCGGGTGATTACCTTTTCTTCGTTGTGAGCCGGAACGAGAACGGTGACACTTGGGCGGTACGACTGCATACTTTCTGCCCTGCCCTGTTGATGCGTGCGACGGAATTGCCATATGTCATAAAACGATGCGCTTACAAGGTAATAGCCGAGGTGCAGAATATACGAAATGCTTGTAATGCAGAAAAGGTAGTAGAGAAATGTGTTAATGTCCATGGTGTTCATCTCCTGTGCCCGTCTTTAGTTCGATAGGAAATAATGGCTTTTGCGCCCATGCGGACTAAAAGGCTGATAAGGACAAGTGCCCAAACAGACAGGCTTAACAGCGAAAGGACAAACAGCAGGTCCTGAATGCGCGTCGACTCAAACCCGGTAAAGTAGTTCATATCTACCGTAGTTGCTAGTAAGAATATTGTCATAGGTTTTCCCTCCCCTCACAGTCGATAACCCTATACGACTAATGATAGAGAAGTCTGATAATTTCATGAGTGATGAACTTCGCTTCGACGGTGTGATTCTCCTCACATCTAGAAATGAATCTCCATGATATTGTTATGGTGTTTCGTAGTAACGTAGTCGCGAGAAGAGCATGAATCTATCAACACATGAAGCAATGGATTATTTTTTCAAAGAACACCCCGTGCTGCAGTATAGGCGGGGGCAGGTTCTGATCTTGCCCGGTGAGAATGCGGACTACGCCTACTATCTTGTTCGAGGACGAATGAAAGTATATGACATCTCCCATCGCGGAGATGAAATTACGATAGATATTTTTAAAGAGCCGGCTCTCTTTCCTCTGTCTTTGATTCTTAATAAATCCTCGACTCGTTATATTTATGAGGCGGATTCTGATGTAGAGATACGTCGCGCTCCTGCCGCAAAAACATTTACTTTCCTAGCGACACACTCCGATATGATACTCGACCTTTTATCTCATTTATATGACAGGCTTGATGACGTCGTTGATCGTATGGTGCACCTCGTTTCTAATAGTGCAAAGAATCGTGTTGTTCATGAGCTGATTGTAATGTGTCATCAGCTTGGCGAGGTGCGTCTTAGTGGCGGCTATAGCCTTGCAATGACCGAGAAAGAGCTTGGCGCAAAGATTGGTTTGTCCAGAGAAACGGTTAGTCGGGAGATGAAAAGTTTGAAACAGAAAGGACTTCTAGAAATTTGTAATAAGCACATTATCATCAGCAATATTACCAGACTACAGGTGTATGAGCAGGTTCATCATTAGGATGCTGCTACTATAGCCGATTAGCCTGGGTACGCAATGAGAATGGGATGGAGGTACAGGTGTATGAGTAGGTTACGTCGATTACATAGACAGATTAACAGCCGCACTGTCGGTGTCATTGGTGCAGTCCTTCTCATTGTTGCATCTGTTGCTGTTGTCGGTATATACGCCGCATCGCTTCGTCGGCCTGCGGTGCGTGCGAGTACCGAGCCTCGCACTATTGATACGTTTCGGTCAGGCTTGAATTACCTACCTGGTGCGGTCGCAGACGCGAGCGGTCTTCATATGCATTATCTTGGTCGGACAATCGTCGAGCAGGATGGCTCAGGGGGTCAGGCTAATCCGTCCGTGAATCTTTATGGCACGTATTTTCGTATATCAGGAGATTTTGAGATAAAGGCTACCGTGAAGAATCTCAAGGGCGTGGCGTCGCTACGATTGTATGATAGCCCACCTATCATACAAGATGAGTTTAGGGTGGAGTCAAAAAGCATCGGCATTGCTATACGCGGCACAACGGCGACTGCGACGATGTGGAATGGATATTCGAATGAACAACTCAGTGCACAGAAGCCTTCGTCGAGCATCGACCGCTCGCTATCGTCGGACGCTACCTACACAATCATTACGACACGCCACCAAGGTCGGATCGCGATTACTGTTAATGACGCGGCCATTGCCGATTTTCCAGAGGACGGTCTCTTCGATACCGGGACGCTCTGGATTGGAGCCGACGCGAGCGAGACTAGCGGCAGTTGGACATTGTCAGGTCTACGGACACAGGGTCATATTGCGACCATGAATGCGCAAGATGATTCGCCTATGGCGAAACAATCAACTGGTCTTCAGCAACTCGCTTCGTCTCGTCGCCCGGGTTTTTTGATCGGCACCGCAGTGACGCTTGGGCCGCTTGTCGCTGACAGTAAGTACGCTCAGCTCGTCCTTGGTGGTAATTTTGGACAAATAACAACAGAGAATGCGCTCAAATGGCAATTCGTTCAACCTCAGCGATCGGTGTATGATTTTCACGAAGCAGATGCGCTTGTGGCTATCGCTCACAAAAACGGCCTGAAAGTACATGGACATACACTTGTGTTTGGTGAGGCGAATCCGCCATGGGTGCGGGGCCTGCCACTTACAACGGCTGCGAATAAGCTTGACGTGCAGCACGTCATGATCGACCACATCAGTACGACAATGCGCCACTACAAAGGTAAGATTGCATCGTGGGATGTTGTTAATGAGCCGATCGCAGAAGATGATCTCTCGCTTCGTCGGCATATTTGGTATAACGCTATGGGTGAAGAGTATATCAAGATGGCTTTTGCCGCTGCCCGAGAGGCCGACCCGCAGGCGCGGCTCTTTATAAATGAGTATGGGCTCGAGCAAGATGGCGATCGATGGGACACATTCCTGGCTCTCGTGACGCGGCTAAAGTCGCAAGGCGTGTCGATTGATGGTGTTGGTTTGCAGGCGCATATTTACGATATTAAAGAGGATGCAATCGACCCGGCTGTTCTCCGATCGCACATTCAGACCCTTGCAAAGCTCGGCCTTCTTGTTCGTATATCGGAAATGGATGTCGATTCAAGTAGCGGCACTACCGTGCAGGCGAAACAATACAGCGACGTATTCCGAGCGTGTCTCGCTGAGTCAAGTTGTATCTCATGGAGTACTTGGGGTGTGAGCGATGCTTACAATGTATGGCAAGATGAGAATCAGAAATTACAGCACGGCCAAGATCTCTTGTGGGGCTCTGATTATCAACCAACACCTGCTATTGGTGCGCTGACAAACGTCCTTAATAATCACTAACTTAGTTGCTGATTCGGTAATACCAGTCGAGTATTCTTTCGCGATATGACAGTAGTGCGGCTGACGGAGTCAATGTTGAATATGTCGTGATGACTGCCGTGGCAATCGCTTGCTGGCCGGCTGTGGCGGGATGGAATGGTACGGCGCCGTCCGGACCCTGCACCCACGGATCGGCTGAGCATAGTTCATGGCCGGCAAAGCTGACGGGGGCAAAGTGAGCGTATGAATATTTTGCTACAGTTCCCTGGATAGCGTCGTTAAGTCTTTCTGTACGCGTATTGAGCCAGAGTAATTCATCTGCACTTAGGCGATCAGTTGCTGCGCACATCTGAGAGGAGAACGGATTGTAGTAACCCGTAACGATCACTGGCGGAGGCGTGCCGTTACTGCGGGTGTGAATCTTGGCCATAATAACATTTAGTTCAAGCTTGAGGTCGACAAGGTACGCCGCAAAGCGAGCGGTGTCGATATTATAGCCGCAGCGAATGTAGTAACACTGGCGAATGAACTGCGTCCAGCGTGCGTCGTTGGCGCCAATAGTAAGGCTTATGAGTGCAGGCGTACCATTTTCAAAAGCCTGATCAAGCTGTGCGGGTATAACAGCGCCGCTCCTCTCTTGTGTGTCATAGATGCCATCATCCGCCTTGGCACCCGTACAAGCGAGGTGATGAAGCGGAATGCCGACAGATTGCCCGACGATGTATCGATAACTCTCAGCTGCACGATCACAGACTCGGTCAA
>CAMLGO010000074.1 GCA_946479665.1 uncultured Candidatus Saccharibacteria bacterium | reverse complement strand
GGGCGAATTATTAAGAATTGCACGAAACATCTTTGATGCCCAAGTGATTTGATTGGCGAGTCCGTAATATTGGCTATCGCATGCTGCAGTGTCTGGGCAGCCATAGCCTGTAGCACTTCTATATTGAATATTAAGAGGCCATGTATCGGTGACAAGACCTTGTTCTTTCTGTAGCAGCACAATCAAAACTTGCGGATTGATAGAATAATTTTGTGAGGCGTTGTAGATCAACTGAGCTGCACTAACGCTATCCTGTGTATAGTCTTTCAGGCATGGGAATGTTGTCTGGTTAAACTTATACTTTCCCCATTCCCAGCGCTGTATAGAGCCGTTTCCGTTGTAGTCTGGAACGCCGCTATTGTTCATCTCTGACTGCTGGCTACCACTAGTGTCACAGGCGGCCACTTTACTGTTTAAGAAGGATTGGATATCACTAACCGACATCGATGATTTATTAGTAAAGACTGAATCGTCGATAATTCGCCCGGCATTAAAGCCAGATGCCGCACTTGTTTGCGGGGCCAATGCGATTGCGGTGCCTAGCAGCGCAAATACAAGAAAGAAGGCTTTTTTCATACCTATTTTATCGTTACTTCCTTGTTGGCTGATGCGGTTAATTCGTCATTATTGAAACTAACCTCTATCGTCCAGGCTCCAGGAGATAATTTAGCGAGTGGAATATCGAATCCTTTGCAGGTGGAACTACTTGGTAGTGGCTGGATGGCCGCTGTTGCCGTGTAGGACTTATTTTGCGGACCTGTCATGACTAGTGTGCATGTGCCACTACTTGCAACGGTTTGAATAAGAGTGCGGACGTGTAGGGATGATTCATCTTGGTTTGCAGCGGTGATTTCAGCGTGGACGGATTTTTTGTTGCTATTTTCAATAGGTTGCGGTGCTGGAGCGGGGTCGCTGCCGGTTTGGCTCTCGTTTGCGTTTGCATCGACACTTTGTTGCTTGGCATCTGTTCCTGCCTTTGACTCGTCTTTAGATGGCTTATCTAAATTAATAGAGTTGTCGGCATGTGGCGTGAAAGGCCCTACTTTAAAATAGTAGGCTGCAGCGGTGCCTGCAGTACCAAGGAGCAGTATAACTCCGAGCGCTATAAGGATATTTCTCTTTGTGCTATTTGATTGAATAATTTTCATGATATATAGTGTTTATTTTTTTACCTACTTACCATATATTTAACCATCGATATGGCTATCTCGTCAATCAAATGCTCATGTTTAAAACACAACTAATTTCGTTATAGAAGCAAGCGAAAAATAACCTACGAAAGAGCCACCGACGAATAATATGAGCGGGTATATCCGTAAAGAGTGCGTACGCAGAGCCGATCCTATAGATTGCTTTTAGTGGTGCAATGGAGAATCTAAATATACCGTTCGAAAAGTACAGGAATGGCTAAGCGTGGTACAATTTATAGTAGGAATTTACAGGTAGAAAAGTTGGGTAAAATAAATAAATCACATCGCTTTATGGAGTTGGAGGGGCTGCGCGGACTCGCTGCCGTTGCTGTTGTTCTTTACCATAATCTGCTTGCTTTCTATGCCTTTGCTTTTTTGGGTCCAGATGGCGTCTTATCTCCAGTTCACAATTCCAGGATTGAGCCATTTCTTCATGGCAACCCTCTGTCGGTCTTTTTGTCAGGAACATTTGCCGTCGCAATTTTCTTCGTATTAAGCGGCTTTGTGCTGAGTATAGGCTTCTTGCAAACGGGCCGTGTGGATATTATTAAGAAACTGGCAACGAAACGGTATCTGCGCCTCATGTTGCCGGCATTGATATCGATTTTGATCTGTGCGGTTTTAATAAAACTGGGCTTATCTCATACACAAGAGGCGGGCAGCATTACTCACTCAAAATGGTTGTTGGATCAGTGGACTTTTGAGGCAGACTTTTGGCAAGCGTTTAGTAGCGGTGCTTTAGGGATATTCACCGAGAATCGTAACATCTATAATAATGTGCTTTGGACGATGACGACCGAGTTTGCCGGCTCGTTTATTGTGTTTGGTTTTTTATTACTATTTGGTCAATCAAAATATCGATGGCTAATGTACATTGCGCTCGGTATTCTCACGTTTAATACGTGGTTTTTGGGATTTGTAATAGGCTTGGTTCTTGCGGATCTTTATAGTATCGGTAAAATACAACAAAAGGTTCGTCGCTGGTATCTTATTACTGTGCTAATTGCTGCTGGGCTATTTTTTGGCGGCTTTCCATTTGGTGACACTAAGGGCACTCCGTATGAGAGTTTTGGAATAATTCAAATTCCACACTTTCACTATATGACTGTTAGTTTGCTTGTAGGTGCTACGTTATTAGTATTTGTTGCGATATGGTCATCTCAATTCGCGAAGTTGTTACGCACCAAGCTACTTAGTCAACTAGGAAAGTATACATTCTCTCTTTATCTTATTCATATTCCAATACTCTACACGTTCACCTCATGGCTATTTATCCACCTCCAGCATCATATGGCATACAATTTTGCAGCATTACTGTCTATCGCTATGTCTATTCCGGTAGTTTTCATGGCAACGTATCTCTTTGAGAAATATGTTGACAGCAAGTCGGTAGCGTTCTCTTCGGTCTTCGCCGATATTTATTTTGGCAAACGACAACTGGCATTAAAACAAAGACTTTCTGACATAAGGACGTCTATAGGCGTATCTGTGGTGCGCATGCGAGATGCCATACGCTCACGCGCAGGCGATGCATCTATTGATACGGAAATTGAATAAAGGAAAATACCATGCCGCGTCGTAAACTATCTGAATATCGTGCCAAGAAAATTATCTGCAGTGCTTTGCATGAGGACTATATTGGTTGGAGTGTGACGGATGGTAGGGGTGTTGAGTCTATAGATGGGTATGATAGCTATGTCGTTAAGGTTGACCAGGCAATAAAGGGTCGCTTCAAGAAAGGTCTTGTTTTGCTTGATGTGCCCCATCTGGGCCTCGGTGTGGCGATAGGTAAGCTTCGCAAGAAGGGGTTTACTTCATTCCTTATCGAGCCATATATGACGCATGAGGCGGCCGATGAGCGATATATATCAATCTGCCAAGACAGAGAAGGTATTAAGGTGTCGTATAGTGAGAAAGGCGGGGTTAATATTGAATCTCACGCTGAGAGTATTTCGACAGTATTAGTAAAAAGCGTAAAGGACTATACGGTAATTGCGGACGCAACCGGCTTTAGCGTTGGTCAACTTAAAGCGATATTAACAGTATTTAAGCATGGCCATTTTGTATTTCTTGAGATAAATCCATATGTTATTGGAGAGCAAGTGGCAATACTTGATTGTGCTATTGAGGTGGATGATGCGGGGATGTATTTTACGGACATGTGGTCCGAGGAAGACTTCCGCATGTCGAGAACTACTCTATTAAGCGAAGCCGAGCGGATAGTGCAGGCACTTGATGCTAATTCTCCAGCCTCTTTTAATCTCAGTGTTTTAAATCCAAATGGTTCGATTTTCCTTTTACTCTCAGGTGGCGGTGCGAGTGTTGTGATCGCCGATGAGGTGTACAATCGCAGCCTCGGTAGTCTACTGGCTAACTATGGAGAATACAGCGGGAACCCTAATGCGCATGAAACGTATATCTATACAGCCGAAGTACTCAAGCTTCTTATTGGTTCATCAGCTTCAAACAAAGTCTTATTTGTAGGTGGAGCAGTCGCTAACTTCACGGATATCGCGAAGACTTTTACTGGTGTTATTATGGCTATCGATGAGTTTGCTGATAGCCTCACCGAGCAGAACGTGAAGATTTTCGTACGTCGAGGCGGTCCACAGCAAGAGATTGGCTTAAGTAAGATTCGCACGGCACTTGAGGCTCATAAGTTATTTGGTGGCGTATATGATCCATCGGTGAGCATCAGCTCAGCACTCGATGAGGCGTTGAAAGGATTTGTTAAATGATAAAACTAGCTGATTTAAGAAACATGGACGCGAAGGTTGTTGTGCTTGGTTCACATCCTGGCATTATCCAGTCAATTCTTGACTACGACTTTCTTGTTAAGAAGCAGCAGCCGAGTGTTATTGCCATTATCGCAAGTGGTCGTCGACAGGAGCGCTATTTTTGGGGTGAAGCTGAGGTTATTATTCCAGTTGTGTCGCAGCTAGATAAGCTAACCGTATCTCAGCGTGAGTCGTGTAATGCTGTGCTAAATGTTCAATCAGCTCGGCGGGTCCTTTCATCGACAAAGTATGCGGTGGATATATTGCCGAAACTCCAGGTTGTGACTATCTTTGCCGAGCAAACTCCAGAGGCGCATGCTCTTGAGCTTATAGAATATACAAAAGAGAGAGATTTGCTTTTGGTTGGCCCGTCATCTGTCGGCATACTCATCCCCGGATATTTAAAACTAGGTGCGATAGGTGGTACGCAGCACCGACAGCTGTCTACGGCTGGTATATTTGATGCTGGCGATACGGCTATTGTTTCAACGTCCGGCGGTGTTGTTAATGAGCTGATACATACAGTATCTGGGTGTGGGCTTGGTATATCCGTTGCAGTTGCGGTAGGTGGAGATAGATTTCCATTAACAACTCCGGCGCAGGCAATGCTACTGGCGGAGGCAGATATTCGAACTAAGCGGATTGTTTACTTTGGCGAGCT
>CAMLGO010000073.1 GCA_946479665.1 uncultured Candidatus Saccharibacteria bacterium | reverse complement strand
CTTGGCTCATCGGGAAGCTCCTTTCTGCCCGTCACCCTCGTGACGGAATTATACTATCTCTCGATAGGTTTATTTCTTCTTTTTGTCAGCAAGACTTAGTGAAATCTTGCGGTTGTCTTTGTCGATATCAAGAACAACGAAGCTCTTGCGTTCATTTAGGGTAAAGACTTTTTCAGGGTCAGTGTCGTCACCACCAAGCTCACTTACGTGAACAAGGGCTTCTACAGCTGGGCTGATTTGTACAAATGCACCAAATGGCGTGATACGGGTAACCGTACCTTCAACTTCAGCACCTGGCTTGAACTGGCCAACTTCTTGGAACCATGGGTCTTCAGAAAGCTGCTTGATACTAAGGCTAAGACGGTCTTTGTCGATAGCAATAATCTTTGCTTCGATTGTCTGACCAACCTTTACGTAGTCACCTGGGTTATTTACACGCTCCCAGCTAATTTCTGAGATGTGAACCAAGCCTTCGATGCCTTCAACATTAACGAATACACCAAAATCAACTACACCAGTAACAACACCCTTTACGGCGTCGCCAACAGCAAGTTTTTCAAAGCGAGCAGCAAGGCCGTCTTTGATAGCTTCTTTTTCAGAGAAGATAAGCTTGTTAGCCTTGCGGTCTGCGTCAAGGATACGAACCTTGAGTGACTGACCAATGAGTGCGTTTAGGCGCTGAAGGATTTCATCCTTGTCACTTGAACCTACGCGTGGGTAGTGCTCTGCTGAAAGTTGCGATACAGGCAGGAAGCCACGAACGCCTTCGAATTCAACCAATAGACCACCGCGGTTAGCATCGTATGGAGATACTTCGATGATTTCACCGCTCTCTTGACGAGCCGCAACATCTTCCCAGCCACGATCTTTCGCAGCCTTGCGAAGTGAAAGTAGTGAGTAGCCGTTGTCGAGTTCTGAATCAACAACACTTGCGGTTACTTCGTCACCCACCTTAAGGGCACGTGAGAAGCCAACTTCACGGCGTGGTACGAAACCAACACCTTGAGCACCAAGGTCGATAAGAACTTCGTGTTTGCGAAGTGTTAATACTTTTCCAGTGATCATATCACCAGCAGTTAGTTGCTTAACGCTGTCATCCGCACCAGCGAGCAAATCATCCATTGTTATTGTGGCTTTTGCCATAAGTCTTAGTAAGACTCCTTCCTTAATTGATATTCCTGAAGCGCATTAAATACAGCGCCCCTAGACTATCTCTTATTGTACCTCAGATATAGATGCAAGTCAAAGAGGTCGACTAGAGCTGCCATGAGAGATGACGAGAGCGGACGTAGCTCACGAGTACCATTGTCACGAGCCCTACGATCAGCATGCTGCCCGCTACATCAGCCGGACCTGTCTTTGGCAATTCAGTCGCCGATGAAGGAGCGCCGACGGATGAGTCATTTGTTGTCGGGGAACCTTGTGGCGCAGGATTGGCCGCATTTTTATTCTCGGCCTGAGATGGAGTGTTATTCGCCCCTTCTTCACTCTTCTTATCCCCAGTCGCACCATCCTTAGATGTTTCAGTAGGCGGTGTTACCGGACCCATGATTGGCACCCGTGTTTGCGCCACCTCGCCTTTGTGGCGAATAAACAACACCGACCCTACGAGCGCAGCAGCCAATACGACCGCGACAATAATAAATATAAGTATCGAACCACCCTGATTTGTTCGTGTACTTGCTTGTTTGATCACCTTAACACCTTTCGTCTTTTTTATAGTATACCACCTTTTTAACCGAGAGCAACGAGAGTCAATCTATGCTACACTAAAGACATGTTAATTGCGGTTGATACTGGGGGCACGAAAACGCTTGTTGCAAGCTTTTCGGAGGCGGGAGCACTTGAAGCATCCCGAAAGTTTCCAACGCCTGTCGACGCCAACGAGTACATCGCTCAACTTACCGCAGCCATCCGCGACATTGCCGGTACTGCTACGATTGACTCTATCGTCATTGCCCTGCCGGGCATCGTAAAAAACGGCATAGCCCTTTGGTGCAATCATCTTGGCTGGAAGAATTTTGATGTTCGCTCAGCTCTCGGGAAGCATTTTCCCGAAACGCCGCTCCTCGTTGAGAATGATGCCAATCTTGCAGGCCTTGCCGAAACGCGCAGCCTCGCGTCGATTCCAGATTCATCACTCTACATCACTATCAGTACCGGTATTGGCACGGGCATGATTACTGGCGGCGTCATTGATCCTGGTCTTCGTCTTAGCGAAGGTGGCCGTATTATGATTGAGTTTGACGGCGTGGTACGCGAATGGGAATCATTTGCCTCTGGCAGTGCGATTCATACTACCTATAAGCGCTTTGCGCGAGACATTACCGATAATTCAACATGGAATCAAATAGCGGACCGTATCAGCCGAGGACTACTCGTGCTCATTCCAATGATCCAGCCTGACATTATTATCATTGGCGGGAGCATCGGTACCTATTTTGAGCGTTACAGTGATCAGCTCGCTGCACTACTGACGGAAAAATTACCTGCTCACATCACCGTGCCTCCTTGTGTAAAAGCCGTTCATCCGGAAGAAGCGGTTGTATATGGATGCTATTATTATGCCCTCGATAGCCTTGTTCTTAAATAACCTTAGCCTCGATCATCCCGAATACACCTTCGTACCTAGTGATCATTTTCGCTGGTCGCCCGACTCTCTTGAGATCACTTATAACCCGTCAGACAGGCATGTTAAGGCGCACATCCTACACGAACTCGCCCACGCCCTACTTAGTCATAGCGATTATGACCGCGATATTCAACTCATCGCGATAGAACGAGACGCTTGGCACCACGCCAAAGAAAAACTCAGCCCGCAGTACAAGATCGTAATCACAGATAGTATTGTTCAAGATTCGCTCGACACTTACCGCGACTGGCTCCACGCCCGCAGCACCTGTCCGAACTGCCAGGCGACCGGCATGCAAGATAAAAAGTACCAATACCGTTGCCTCGCTTGTCGGAACAGATGGCGCGTCAACGATGCTCGTATCTGCGGTCTTCGTCGCTACAATCTCGCAGATCGCTAAAAAACGTCGCAATTGCGACGTTTTTTAGCGTAGGTACGGGTAACAACGGTTACGCTGCTACTTCTACGGCTGCTTTTTTACGGCGTGAAATGCGTCCACCTTTTGCGCCAGCAATACGTGCTAGCTCAGGGTTAGCGGCAAATCCACCGGTGCGGCCATTCTTGCCGCCTTTTGCTCCGATGCGAGCATAAAAGTCTGCACCGTGAAGTTCTTTGTTACGCTTTGCAGCCAATTGGCCGCCGGCTTTTGTTCCTGCCATGATTGTTCTCCTCTTGATTACCTCACATATGACATGTGTATGTTTTTAATATAGCATAGCTTATGCTTTTTGTCAATATGTACATAAGCGCTTTTTTATTGTATTTGTACTGTTGCGTATATTCGGCTTGTGCTATATTATTAATAAGCACCTGTTTGAATCCCAAATTTAGATTCAAATAAAAACGACCACCTCTGCGAGATTGGTCGTTTTTTATTTAAGCAACAGATAATCCCTACTGCGGCCGAGACATATATCTCTACTTTATCCTCGCAGCATTGCCTACATAGAGCCCTGTTTTGTATGAAATGACCCCGTATCCGTATTTTAGTTCGATAAGGATGGCCGCTGGCGTTCCTTGTTCAATGAGCCAGTCCTCATACATCCCCGTCACAGTAAAGTCGAATGTTTCATTGGTCGCTTACGTAATAGGGTCGAAAATAAGAACCACTGCAGGTACTGCAACGGCGCATAAGAGTGCGATAGCCAAAGCTACGCTACCAAGTAAAATGCTCCGGCGTTGTTTTCGTGAAGCGATAATATAGCCGCGGAATTGTATAAGTAACCTCACGATAAAATATAGCCATATCATCACCATAACGGCGAATGCGCCACCTAGTAGCACGGCGGTCATTTGTAGGGTGTTGAATTGACTATAGAGCATATCCTTCAATACTGGCCACACAAAAATACCAAGACTCACCGTTAGAATCGAGGTAATAATAACACCAGTTACTGCCGAATGAAAACGTGAGCGTTCATAAAGAAACATAGTATCATCTATCTGCTCGCCAAGATGCATTGTCATGGCCATATTGTAACATAAAAAAAAGCTTCCCGTTTGGAAGCTTGAATATTTTTTCGTCGTTACCGGAAAAAAGAAAAAGACCACCCTATTCGGATGGTCTCTTTATAATTCGGCACCGTGCTAGTTTCCCACTTGTGGCAGTATAATCGCCGCTGCTGAGCTTGACTTCTGTGTTCGGAATGAGAACAGGTATTTCCCCAGCGCCATGGGCACCGAAGTAAGGTTTTAGACACTTTGCGCTGATATAAAGAGATCAGTGGGTCAAAACCTTGCTTCGATGTCCAAAACTTTTGGACACGGTTTTTGGATGTAATCTTTGAAATTTTCATTGATTGACATTGGTGATTAACACCAATTACTAGTTAAGTCTACCTCATCACTTTTGTTAACACAAGTGTTAACTGGAGTGATAAGGACATAAAAAGGCGATGGGACTGTTAGTATGCTTCAGCTACATGTATTGCTACACTTCCACCTTGCACCTATCAAACTGATAGTCTTTCAGTGTCCTCATAGGGAAATCTTATCTTGAAGTTAGTTTCGCGCTTAATATGCTTTCAGCGCTTATC
>CAMLGO010000072.1 GCA_946479665.1 uncultured Candidatus Saccharibacteria bacterium | reverse complement strand
CAATATCCGTCAGATCATGGATGAAGGCAAGATTCTCATCGTCAACCTTTCGAAGGGCCTCATCGGTGAAGACAACGCGGCTATCCTGGGTTCGTTCCTAGTTACCAAGATCCAGCTTGCTGCCATGAGCCGCTCGGACATTCCAGATATCAAAGACCGTCGTCCGTTCTACCTCTACGTCGACGAGTTTCAGAACTTTGCCACCGACTCATTTGCCACCATCCTGTCCGAGGCTCGTAAATACGGTCTCAATCTCACCGTTGCCAATCAATACATCTCACAGATGAACGAAACGGTACGCGATGCCGTCTTTGGTAACGTCGGTACGATGATCAGCTTCCGTGTCTCAGCCGATGATGCGCCGATCCTCTCGAAGCAGTTTGAGCCACAATTCGAGGCAAATGATCTTCTGCAAATGCATAACCGTAACTTCGTGATCAACATGGTCATCAACGGCGAAAAGTCACCAGCGTTTAGTGCGCGTACGCTCGAGCTGCCGCCACCGCAGACAGACAACACTGGCCGCATCATCGAAAACACGCGCCGCAGCTATAGTAAGAGCAGGGCAGAGGTAGAAGAGGCAATTTCGGCCGTTATCCGACCACCTCAACAGTTCCAGCCTAAAAAGCCGCCTGTCAGCCAGACAATGGCCAAGCAATGGCCTGTAAATGCCCAGACGCAATCTATTACACCTCAAAGCCCACAGTCGCAGCCAACAGCGCAGCAGCAGGGAAGCACTACCCCTCAGTTAACACATCCAGCCCCGCAGCAAGCTATGGGATCAGGTGAAGCCCCAGCCAAGCGCAAGCGCACTCGTCGTCGCAAGAAACCGACTACTACAGGTGAACAATCACCCGCAACAACATCATCAACACCGGCGCCGCAGCCTGCAAACAACGACCACGAGCTTAAACTTCGATAAACCCTATACATGACATTCTAGACCGATTACAACAAACCCTCGAGAGCAAGCTACTGCAAAAGTACGCCCTCTATACTATTGGTTCGTTCGTGCTTGCGGCGTTTGGCCTCAATCTTGTACAGGCTACCTTTGACCCAGGTTTGGTCAATAGTGCGGGAGAGTACGTAGGAGATCCTCCTCGATTAGCATTCGGCATCATCGCGACACTCGTCGGCACTGGAGGAATATTCTATTTTTACGCCAAATGGAGCAGTGGTGCAGTGGTGGATCGCGCCGCAACGCTACTTGACCAAGCCTCCGCAACCATCTCCCCGGTTCCAGAAGTATCACGCGCGTCCCTAGCGATCCAAAAATTAAACACCCCGGGTAATGATACCGAGTTCTATTCTCATGTCATTAAGCACTACATTAACCACGAGCGGCAAAGACTGATCGATCATGATTCATCTTCGGGCCTTATGGAACTTATGAGCAATATTGCGTCATTCCACTCAACCCATGCGTACCTCACGGAGTCTCTCCATCAAACAGAGTATGACCTCATTACCTGGGCAGGCCAGCAATCTCAAAACCCGAGCAGCCTAGAGTCGCGTACGTCCATTCTTGCCCGGCTTGATATCATTCAATAGGCCCGCTCTGTAACTACCAATTTTGCATACATGCGAATTGAAGGAGTATAATAAGGCTAGACAACCATACTCCGGTCCCTGCGCGTCTTATTCATACAATTAGTTTCCTGTTACGATAGCGTTGATGACGGTCGGCAATATTTACCAGGCAGCTCCATACAATAAAACCCGTTCCAACTAAGCATTTTGTTTTAGTTGTTTTTTATTTTTAAAACTATGGAGAATTACCTATGAATAAGTCAAACGACCGACAGTGGCTACAATACATCGAAACACTACGCCAAAAATCTCAACCGGTCAAAATAGATACGTTGCTGCAGCAGCGTATGCGGGCGTTCATCAAAGCACGCAAGGCAAACGGCTTCCCGATCAACAGTGAAGGGGAGAGTGCGAGTTAAGCCTCTCTCCTCTCGACAGCAAACAACTCCTCCCTTGCGATCAGCAAAAGAGAAGACACAGGGAGGATGATGGCGTGTACATCACTAAATAGAAAACAGAACAAAAATAGAACATATTATATTTATGCTTATGAAGACAATGTAGGCCATTTGGTAAATTTATATAAGTAAAAACCATACATGGATAATTTCTAATAAATACCCATACATAGCCGGAACGGCATACAACAAATTAAATGGGCCGTTGATAGTGGGGTAATGAATGCGTGTAAGTACATATAGACAGAATAATGATGAAAGACTACGTGAATAGGCGATATTGTTGATCGTGAAGTAGACATAGATTATACGTCGCACAATGTACCTTTTACGACATTAGCTATTGTAAGCAAAGATGATTCAGTACCCATGCATATATACACTCTACAGATAAAAATTGCGCATATTTCCCACGACAGGGTACTTTCTCTCATACGTCTACGTAGTGTAACTCGGCTACGCATTCGTGCGTTATACATTCCACAATCACGATACAATTCAAAAGGCCCTCCACACAACAGTCGTGAGACAGCGCCGTCAGAAGACCGCCACATTAACCAGACTTATCCACATTGATCCATATCACGTCATGCGGTCATTTGCATTTTTTCTAAAAAGATTGCCCTGCTCTCTTCTGCCCTGCTTTTTGACATTATTTGATTTTTATTTAAATATATATTTTTATATGCTTTTTTTAGAAATCTCACACAATAGAACAAAAATAGAACATAGTGTTATGGCAGGGTATTCTACCCTACTCTATTTTGTTTTATTTATAATAGGCTTTATTTGATACACGGACATCGATATATGTAGGCTGCTGCCCTTTTGCCTTGAAGTATGCAAGCGCACGAACTAAGTCCTCTGTCTGCTGCCCTACTGGACGATCAATCAATAGCTTTATTGAAGAGCTAACGTCTTTTATGCGAAGGTCAATCTCACGAGTCGTGCCGGCAGGGATAATCACCTGTTCGACAACCAGGCCGTTTTTTGCGGCCGTAGCAACCGTACGCCCAACATAGCCCAAGAAACGATTGCTCGCGATAGCAGTACCGGCCTCGAGACGCACACCGCTTTGATCAACGATCTGCACCGCAGGGGAACCGAAATAATTCGTCATGAAAGATACCCCTTGGCCGTCGACGTAATACTGCGTCGTATCAATCTTCCAGCCCGCAATCGGCTGACGCATAACCACTGACAGTCGGCTGGTCGCAAAGCCGGCACCGCCAGTGACGGTGACGTTTTGTACCTCGGGCGTCGCTGTGCGGACGTAGTCTGTAAGACGCTGCTGGTTGGTTGCAAAGCGCAGACGTTCAAATGGATGCTGGCCATAATAATCTTGGATGGCTTTGCTGTACTTGGCAGTATCAATCGCCCCAGAAACGCCAGGCGTAGCAATTACCACGTTGGCAGTAAACTGCCACAGCAGCACTGTGAGCAGCCCAACGACAGCTACAATAACAAAGAGCACACCTGCTATTCGGCGGCGCTGATCCGCAAGCTCATGGGCCTGAACGCGTGCCGACTTCAAATTGCTTTGCTGCTCACTTGCGGCGCCAATTCGAGACGATACACTGCCTGTGAGTGTGCGGTTACGACGAAACAGCGCACTTTGTTCGTCGAGCGAAGGCGGTTGCGGCTGACTACCAGGCGACATCTGTTGACGCCGACGTGGCGTGTCGGGTTGTTTTTTCGGAGAAAATACCATAATTGCTTATGTTTATTGTAGCAAAAACTACTGTTTTTTCAGTGCTTTCTCTATGATATTCATCATCTCGGCAGCTGCGTTCGGCTTCGAAAAAGCATAAAATGCCTTTGCCATAGCTACTCTTTTACTCGAATCAGCCAAAAGGTTCTTGAGTGCCGCTACAAGAACTGCTGGATCTTGCAGAAGATCATCTTCATCAACGATACTCACAGCACCCTTATCGGCATAGACCTTAGCGTTCTTGAGCTGATGTCCGCCGGTCAAATATGCGTTTGGAATAAGGATGGTCGGCTTTGCAAGTGCTGCAAGCTCTAAAATAGTGGTCGCACCAGCACGTGTCACGACAACATCGGCAGCGCCAAGCATCGTCGCCATACCGCCCGAAACAAAGGCATGAAGCTGAAAACGATCGTCACTTTGCGGCGTGGTTGCGCGGAGTTCGTCGTAGTGCGCCGAACCAGATATCAAAACGACGGAAGCAAATGACAGAATATCATTGAGGACGGCAGCCGTCGCATCATTAATTCGTTGAGCACCAAGTCCCCCGCCGGTAACCACAACAAGTGGCCGCGTCGGATCAAATCCAAGCTGCTCCTTGGCCAACGCCCGCTCCGAATTGCTAAATGGAGCGAACTCTTCAGCGATTGGAATGCCTATGTACTGCGACTTCCCGGCCGGATACGTGTAGTACTCAAGCGGAGCACCAGTGGCAATGTATGTCGCCCACCTCGCCAAGATACGATTCGTCAGCCCAGGATGGGCGTCGGAATCATGAATCACCAGTGGAATCCCTAGCAAATGCGCTGCAAAGCCCACGGGCAGACAGACGAAGCCTCCCTTCGTAAACACGACATCCGGGCGCCATGCGAGGAGCTTTGCGATACTTTGAATCACACCTATACCAACCAAGAAGAGGTCGCGTAGATTTGGCAGCAAAATTGATGGGCGCAGCATCTGCCACGGAGAAAGCGTGTTGTAGCGACGAAGCTTACCCGACGCGATCGCCTGCACTGGAATTGTATCA
>CAMLGO010000071.1 GCA_946479665.1 uncultured Candidatus Saccharibacteria bacterium | reverse complement strand
GACAGTTCTTCTCACGACGCACAACGTTGATATCGTTAACAAACTCAAGCGCCGCGTTATTACGCTCGAACATGGAAAAATCACCGCCGATCAAGCACAGGGGGGTTATAGGCAATGAGCAAACGAAAATTAGACGCCAAGGCTTTTGCACAGCAAAAACGCAACCGTCGCCGTTTCGTGACGTTTGTTCGTATGTGCCGTTATGGCGTTAACAACTTCTCTCGAAATGCTTGGCTTACTATTGCGGCAACTGCAGTGATGACTATTACTCTTTTGATTGTTTTCTCAACGCTGGCTGCGCGTAATGTACTTGTCGACACTGTCGCCCAAATTAGCAGTAAGGTAGATATGTCAATTTACCTCAAGACTGAGACGACAGACAAGCAGGCAAGTGCCGTAAAGGCAGATCTCGAAAAGCTCAGTAGCGTAAAAGCAGTCCGTTACGTAAGTGCTTCTGAGGCCCGCAGTGAAAACGCTGCCAACAACAAGGGCAATGAGGCGATTCTAAATGCTATTAACGAAGCAACAAATAAAAACCCGGGCATTATGCGCATCAGCCTCGTGGATATTAATAATACTTCCGAGCTCGATCACTACGTTAAAACCGACAAGGCGCTACAGCCGCATCTCGATCCAGACCGTCCGCCATCATTCTCGGGTAGCCGCCGTGAAGCTATCAAGAATATCGCCCAATGGGTTGGCTTTGCTGAAAAGATTGGTATCGGTGCAACGATTCTGTTCGTAACCATTTCATCGCTTATCGTCTTCAATACTATCCGTATGGCTATCTTTAACCGCAAAGAAGAGATCCAAATGATGAAACTTATTGGTGCTGATCGCAATTTCATCCGCGGACCATTCCTTGTCGAGGCGAGCGTGTACGGCTTTATCGCCGCCATTCTTGCTACTGGTGCAGGTATATCGATACTGTATGCAATCAAAGAGCCGCTTATTAGAAATCAGATCGCTATCCAATCGACTGTCGAAATGGCTACTGTTTACATCGGATTTGTTCTTATCGGTATGATCGCCCTCGGCGCCCTTATCGGTATTGTTTCCTCGCTGCTCGCAACTCATCGTTATCTCAAAATTTAATACAAAAATGTACAGGAGGTCTATTTGACACGTCATAATGCTTATGCTAAGGTAGAAACAATGAAACAACGGTCCACCACACCAGTTTCAAGATCATTTGTCGCAAAGGCGTCTCTCGTCGCGGCAGCGGTTTTGATGGCAGTATCAGGTCCAGTGCAGATGGGGTCGGTTGCTCGTGCTGATCAATACGATGACCGTATTGCGGCGATGGAGAAGGATATAGCAAGTTTCCAAGCGGAATCTGCGCGCCTACAGGGTGAAGCTAAGACATTGCAAAATGCCCTTGGTAAGTTAAGCTCCGACAAGGCTGCTATACAGGCTCAAATAGATACCAATCAGGTAAAGCACGACCAATTGCTCATCAAAATTAGCGAAACTGAAAAAAAGATCAAAGACAATCAGGACGCACTTGGTGAGACGCTCGCGAACCTTTACGTGGATGACAATATCTCGCCACTTGAAATGCTTGCAAGCAGCAAGAATATTAGCGAATACCTCGACAAGCAAGAGTATCGCAATTCGATTCGCGACACGTTAACTCAAAAAATCGGTGAGATTAAGCGTCTCAAGGAAGACCTTGATAAACAGAAGGTAAGTCTCGAGAAATTACTTCTTGATCAGAAGGCTCAGCATAAGGCTCTTGCAGCGAAAGAAGCTGAGCAACAAGAACTGCTTAATAAGACTAAGGGACAGGATGCGGCATACCAGCAGCTGTCGCAAGAGATGCAGCAAAGGATTGTTCAGGAGCGGGCAGCTCAGGCTGCAGCAAACCGGCCTCCAGTAGGTGCAAATATTGTAGCTGGTGATGCGAGCCATGGTGGCTATCCAAGCCAGTGGGCCAATGTCCCTCAGGACACGGTCTCTGATAGCTGGGGGATGTTTAACCGAGAGTGTGTTAGTTATGTTGCGTGGCGAGTTCACAATGCATATGGCAACATGCCGTCATGGGGCACGATGTATTCATTCCCATATGGTAGTGCTAAATACTGGCCTGGCCACGCCGATGAGGCTGGTATTCCTCGCGGCTCAACACCACGAAAGGGTTCAGCGGCAGTTATGACAAACGGTCCATGGGGTCACGTGGCGTGGGTTGAAGACGTGTACGGAGATGGAAGCGTTCGAGTCAGCCAGTATAACTACGCAGTTGACGGCCTCTATTCTGAAATGACAGTACCGGCAAGTTACTTTGCGACGTACATCTATTTCGGCGGTTAATACTTAGGTTAATGTTTAAGTAAACACTAGCGCATCCCACTCGGGGTGCGCTATACTTATATGAGTAGAAAATCGTTTCATTAAGGGGGGCGACACGTGCCTGAAGATCAGCAGCAACATACACCAAAGCCGCCTATGCGCGGCAAGCATCAACGAACATTTTCAAGAAGCTTTCTCTTCTTATCTATCGCGGCAACTGCACTCATTGGCTTCGTGGCAGGTACGCGAAGTAATGACATTCTGGCGGTAGTCGGGCCGGTATTTGGCGTTAAAGTTCATAGCGGTACGCTCGATCTTTCTACCGTGGAAAGCACCTATCAAAAGCTTGCTGCCAACTATGACGGCACACTCGACACGCAGAAGCTGATCGAAGGCGCGAGCCGCGGTATGGTTGCCGCAGCCGGTGACCCATACACGATATATATGGACGCCAAGGAGGCATCTGACTTCAATAATGATCTATCTGGTAATATCGGCGGTGGTATTGGCGCCGAGATCGGCCTGCGTGAAGAGAAGCCAACGGTCATTCGTGTTCTCAAGGACAATCCGGCCGAAAAAGCTGGCCTTACTGCTGGTGATCAAATCGTGGCAGTGAACGACCAGGCTACGACAGGGCAGACAGTCGACAAGGTTGTCGGCAATGTTCGTGGCGAGGCTGGTACGACGGTAAAGATCAGCGTACTCCGCAGCGGTGTACCAAAAGAATTCACGGTCACTCGTAGTACTATCAATAACCCGAGTGTCGATAGTAAAGTTGAAAATGGCGTCGGCACGTTAACGATTTCTCGTTTTGATGCCCAGACCGGCTCACTTTCACGAAAGGCCGCGCAGCAATTCAAAGACCAAGGAGTGAAGAGTGTTATTCTTGATCTTCGCGGCAATGGTGGCGGCTACTTAGGCGCAGCCCAAGATGTTGCAGGCTTGTGGCTTGACGATAAAGTAGTGGTGAGCGAGCGAACGGGCGGCAAGACAACCGATGAACTGAAGACGGGCAAGGACGCGATTCTTGCCGGTATCCCGACTGTCGTGCTGGTGAACGGCGGCACGGCAAGTGCCAGCGAGATTGTGTCCGGTGCGCTGCAGGATTATGGCGTTGCCAAGTTACTCGGGGAGAAGACATTTGGCAAGGGAAGCGTACAGCAGGTTCTTGACCTTGGTGAAGGTACGGTTCTTAAGGTGACAATTGCCAAATGGTACACGCCAAAGGGTAATAATATCAACAAGCAAGGTATTGCTCCCGATCAGAAGGTTGTTCTTAGCCAGCAAGATGCAAGCGCCGGAAACGATCCACAGCTTCAGGCGGCTCTTAAGCTACTCGGCCGGTAGTCGCGCTTGTGCTTTTGAATGTAAGCTAGTAATATAAGGACATATATGGATACAAAAAAGAAAATCCTTCTCGTAGAAGACGACACCGCACTCGCAGCAGTATACAAATCACGCCTTGAGCTTGAGGGCTTTGAAATTCGTGAAGTAAACAACGGCGAAGAGGCTCTGTCGGCAACGATTGACTTCAAGCCGGATCTTATTCTACTTGATGCAATGATGCCAAAGATTAGCGGCTTTGACGTGCTCGATATTCTTCGCAACACACCGGAAACAACCAATATCCGCGTTATCATGCTAACTGCACTGAGCCAGCCAAAAGACAAAGAGCGCGCCGAATCACTTGGCGTCGACGATTATCTTGTGAAGTCACAAGTTGTCATTGGTGATGTCGTTGAGCGTGTGAAGTTCCATCTCGGCCTTACAGAAAACGCCATTTCTCAACAAGTCTAGTCAAAAAACGACTTCTATTATTGCAACCTCTATGGTGTAGAGGTTGCTTTTTTATTGTAGTTATGCTTTAATAAAGAAAAGGTTATAAAAACAAATATGCCAGACTTTGAACGAGAAAAAGCCCCAATAATTGAGAACAAGGCTGCCTTTGAGCAGACATTGCACAATGAAACGCTTATTTTAGATGACTCAAAAGCAATTTGTACCTCAGAGTCATTGGGGATACCTCGGTCGAATTCATCTACGGAAGTATCTGTTATAGGCAAGATCGGCATTCCAATTGACAAGGATATAGACAAATATGCCGCGATACT
Organism: uncultured Candidatus Saccharibacteria bacterium; assembly: GCA_946479665.1. The sequence continues at coordinate 610 of CAMLGO010000071.1, read as the reverse complement.
TAAATTTACGAATAGTGAAGGTGAGGCAGCTTTTGCGTTATGGGGCTTATCGGAAAACTCGGAAGGTCACTTAAATGTCGTGCCTAGCACAAAGCCTGTAAGGATAGATGATCTTACGCTAGGTCGTGGTGCCGAAAAGGGCGATAAAAGCATATTGCCTATGGCAAAGCTATGGGGGGAAGGGCAACATTATGGCCCGGATACATCTCGAAGACACGTTATGCTATCGATTGAAAATGGATCCCCTGTTATTACCGACCAGTCGGCTAATGGAACACGCATTGAGGCTGGTGGCATCCTTGACGAAGTGCCCGACCATGCGCATGAACATACCGTGTATGCCAATCATAGGGCTCGTCGAGAGAATCTTCTCGACAGCGAAGGGCGCTTTAGTGGCCGGGAGGTGATAAATAGAGATACGCCTGACGTCGACGGCAAGGTAGATATACGTTCGTGGGGCCCTGGAGCGGAAGCTATCGTAATAGATAGCGAAAAGTACCCGGAGCAATATCAGAGAATGCGCAGTCAGTTTAATAATGAGCTTTCTAAGATAGCCAAAAGTAACGAAAAGCCTACCGAATCTCAGGTTGCAGAGGCGATCCTACGCACC
>CAMLGO010000070.1 GCA_946479665.1 uncultured Candidatus Saccharibacteria bacterium | reverse complement strand
GGTTTTTCTGATTGTCCAAATTCTTATCGGCCTGCTTATTACCGGGCTGGTGACTGCGGGTGTGCCGCTTGATAGTCTGAATCCGGCGGTATTTAACTCAGTTGTGGCTGTGGCAATCTATGTGGCGTCGCTCGTTGTTGTGATTGGCATGCCATTTTGGCTAAGACAGCGGCGAACGAATCGTGAAGATTTGGGGGTGGTTCGCTGGCCGTCGTGGCTCGATGTCGTTCTGGCGCCGGCGGCGTTGGTTGTGTATGCACTCATCTCTGCAGCCGTCTTGTATCTTTTTTCGGTGGTTGCGCCACAAATTGATCTGAAACAAGCGCAAGACATTCCATTTAGCGGGCTGAGCCACCAGTACGAGTATACGTTGGCATTTTTGACCTTGGTTATTTTAGCACCGACGGCGGAAGAACTATTATTTCGCGGCTATTTGTTTGGCAAGATGAAGAAACACGCGCCGTTTTGGCTGGCGACGATTATTACCAGTCTATTGTTTGGCGGCCTGCATCTGATTGCTGGGGCATCACTACAGTGGAATGTGGCGGCCGATACCTTTGCGCTGAGCTTGGTACTGTGTAGCTTGCGTCAAATAACGGGTAATATTTGGGCTGGCATAGTGCTTCATATGATCAAAAATGGCATCGCGTACTATTTCCTCTTTATCAATCCATCGCTTTTACATACAATAGGAGGGTAATGATGAATCAAATCGTTCCATCTTTCTTTTCTCTGATGCCGCTTGGCCGGTAGTTTCTTTTATATACCCACAATTTTCAATGACGTTAAAATAAGGAATATATCATGCGCGTATCACAATTATTTACCAAGACTAGCAAAAATGCCCCAGGGGATGAGGTGGCGAAAAATGCCCAACTACTTATTCGAGCCGGCTTTATTCATAAAGAAATGGCAGGTGTATATGATTATTTGCCACTTGGTAAGATCGTTCTCAATAAAATTATCGATGTCATCCGTGAAGAAATGAACGCTATTGGCGGTAACGAACTGAGCCTGACGGCACTTCAGCAAAGAGACACATGGGAAGCTTCGGGGCGCTGGAGCGACGAAGTGATGGATGTGTGGTTTAAGACGAGGCTTGCAAGCGGTAGCGAGCTAGGACTCGCACCAACGCACGAGGAGCCGCTCACGAAGCTCATGAAGAGCTTTATCAGTAGCTACAAAGACCTGCCAGTCTATCCATATCAGTTCCAGATTAAGTTCCGCAATGAACTTCGCAGTAAAAGTGGATTGATGCGTGGACGTGAGTTCTGGATGAAGGACCTCTATAGTTTTAGTCGTACACAAGAAGAGCATGATGCGTTTTACGAGGTAATTAGCCAGGCATACGATCGTGTATATGCTCGATTGGGTCTTGGCGAAATTACGTATAGGACATTTGCTAGCGGCGGTAGCTTTGCGAAGTATAGCCACGAATTTCAGACACTCAGCCCAGTAGGCGAAGATAAAATCTACGTTCATGAGGGCAAGAAAATTGCGATCAACGAAGAAGTCTATAACGATGAAGTACTGGCCGACCTCGGCGTGAGCCGTGATGAGCTTGTTGAGCAATCGGCAGTCGAAGTGGGTAATATCTTTACGCTTGGTACTAAGTTTTCAGACGCGCTCGATTTGAACTACACTGACGAAGATGGCACAAGCAAGCGGGTCATTATGGGGAGCTATGGTATTGGGCCAAGTCGTGTCATGGGACTTATTGCCGAACACTTCAGCGATGACAAGGGTCTTGTCTGGCCAGAAAATATCGCGCCTGCAAAGGTATACCTTGTGCGAATTGGTGGCGATGAGGCTGTTCGGCACGCCGATGAGCTATATAGTGAGTTGACCGCAAAGGGTATCGAGGTCTTGTATGATGATCGTGATGAGCGTCCAGGTAATAAATTTGCTGATGCTGAGCTTATGGGTATACCATACCGCGTTACAGTAAGTGATCGGCTTATCGAGGGTGGTCAATATGAGATGACCCCAAGGGTAACTGGCGAAACCAGCCTGTTGACACGTGATGAGCTGCTTGCTAAACTGAATTGATTGTAAACATTCTTGTGGGGGTTTACACTATATATAGCGTAGTAAGTGCTTTAGCAAGCACTATTTATAGAGAAATAAAGGAATAATAACTATGAAAAAAGCTTACCAGATCACAGATGAAGGTAAAAAAGAGCTCGAGCTAGAGCTCGATGAACTAAAGGGTCGCCGTGGCGAGATCGCTGAAAAGATTGCCAATGCGCGTGATTTTGGCGACCTCAGCGAAAACGCCGAGTACGATAGTGCTCGTGAAGAGCAGGGGCTCGTTGAGAGCCGCATTGCTGAAATCGAAGATATCGTTATGAACGCCGAGATTATCAAGGCTGGTAGTAAGACAAAGGTGACACTTGGCTCTAAGGTAGAACTTAAGACTGGTAAGCGAACCGTACATTACAGCGTTGTTGGTCCAGTTGAGGCTGATCCGCTTGCGGGCAAGATCAGTAACGAGTCGCCAATCGGTGAAGCGTTGATGGGTAAGAAAGTAGGCGACAGTGCCACTATTGCCACACCTAAAGGTGAGACAACCTATGAAATCGTTAAAATTGGCTAATCAAATCTGCTATGTAAAACGTCGTCCTTAGGGGCGACGTTTTTATATGCGCATGGTATACTGTTACAGATATGGCAACACTAAAAGACTACCGAGACGAACGACTGCGTAAACTAGCTGAGCTGAAGGAGCTGGGCGTTAATCCGTATCCGGCCGAGAGCCACCGCACGCATAATGCAGGTGACGTAATTGCGAATTTCGAGCAGCATGAAGGCCAAACGGCGACCGTTGCTGGACGCGTGATGGGCATCCGTAAGTTCGGTAAGCTGGCGTTTATTGTGTTGAAAGATTTTAGTGGTCAGGTGCAGCTTTTCCTCCGCGAGGGAGCGGTAGCTGAGCTCGACGGGCCAAACGGCATTCTTGGCATGAAACAATTGCCGCTACTTGATACTGGCGACTTTATTGAGGCGACTGGTGAGATTATTAAAACGCAAACCGGTGAGATTTCGATTGGCGTATCGAGCCTGCGCCTGCTTACGAAATCACTTCGTCCGATGCCAACCGAACTAACGAGCAAAGAAGAACGCCTGCGCCGCCGCTACGTCGATATGAACGTCAACCAAGAAGTGCGCGATCGCTTTGTTCGCCGCTCGAAGTTCTGGCAGGCAACGCGTGATTATCTCAATCAGAACGGCTTCTTGGAGATTAATATTCCCGTGCTTGAGCATACGACGGGTGGAGCTGATGCCAATCCGTTTGTGACTCATATGGATGCACTTGATCAAGAGTTCTATCTCCGTATCAGCCACGAGCTACCGCTGAAGCGCCTGATTGGTGCTGGCTACGAAAAGGTGTACGACCTTGGTCCACGTTTTAGAAACGAAAACTATAGCGACGAGCATCTTCCGGAGCACGTGGCGATGGAATGGTACTGGGCCTATGCCAACTGGCAAGACGGCATGAAATTCATGGAGGGTATGTATAAATACGTTCTTCAGGAAACCTTCGGTACGCTTCAATTCAAGCTTGGCGAATTCGATGTCGACATGAGCGGGGATTGGGAAATCTGGGATTATGCGACGGTTATTAAAGAGCGCTACGGCATTGATGTCTATGAGAGTTCGCTCGAAGAGGTGAAGCAGGCGCTGGCCGATAACAAACTAGAGGTTGAACAGACGGAAAATCGTGCTCGTGGCATTGATAAACTCTGGAAGAATATCCGAAAAGGGGTAGCTGGCCCTGTGTGGCTGATCAACACGCCGAAATTTATTAGTCCGCTAGCAAAATCAAATCCTGGCGATGACAATACCGTTCAACGTTTTCAGCCTGTCATAGTCGGCTCCGAGCTTGGCAACGGCTTCTCTGAGCTAAACGATCCAATCGATCAGCTAGATCGATTTGTTGAGCAGCAGAATATGCGCGAGGCGGGGGACGATGAAGCTATGATGCTTGATATCGACTTTGTTGAAATGCTTGAGTACGGCATGCCACCAGCCTGTGGCTGGGGATATAGCGAGCGCGTTTTTTGGATCTTCGAAGGTGTGACGGCTCGCGAGGGAGTGCCATTCCCGCAGCTACGTACCGAATATGACAATACAACCCGCGAAATTTATCCAAACGTCTCGCTGTAGGTTGTTTCTCGAAAGACGCCGTAAGGGCGTCTTTTTTGTTAACGTATGATTTAGTTATTGACAACATACAGTACTATGTATAACATAGAACTATGACACAGAAAGATATCAGTAGTGACGTATATGCGGAACAGCTTGCCACCCAGCTGCGCAAGGGCTTCTTGGCTTACTGTGTGTTGAAGGTTTGTTCGCATGAACCAAAATACACGAGCGATATTATTATGATGCTTCGTGATGCCGAGCTGGTTGTGGTGGAGGGAACGATTTATCCACTCCTGAGCCGACTGCAAAAAGACGGTCTCTTGGCACATGAATGGCAAGAGAGTGAGCAGGGGCCGCCTCGGAAGTATTACAAAGTGACGGATTACGGCAACGAAGTGATCGGCCACGTGACGAAGAAGATAGTAGCACTTAATACGACATTGAAGAAATTGTAAGGAGCAGATGATGAAAGAAATTACCCGCATTCACATTGCAAAAGTCTCGTACGACATTGAGATAGGCGCAAAGAAAGAACTTGAAAAGTATATTGGCAATCTTGAAGCTTATGCTGATGATCAAGAATTACTACAAGATATCGAGATTCGTATTACCGAGTTGCTTGAGGCTCGTGGTGTTAAACAAAATGATGTTATTACGAGCGATGATGTTGCGGCTGTTCGTGGGCAACTTGGCGAGCCGAAGGAGTTTATGGGTGACGGTGACGTGGCCATTGGGCCGGATGCCGACCTGAGCGGTGAGTCAAACCGTAAATTATATCGCAATATTGATAGTGCGGTACTCGGTGGCGTGTTGAGTGGGATTGGCACGTTTTTCAAGATTGACCCAGTGTGGGTGCGACTGCTA
>CAMLGO010000069.1 GCA_946479665.1 uncultured Candidatus Saccharibacteria bacterium | reverse complement strand
CAACAAATCTCACGCCGACCACAAGCCGGCTATCTATTTTTGGTAGCGATATTCACGTATGGACCTACGGCAAAAAAAGTCTCCCAACCATCCTCGTAATTCACGGCTACCGCGGTACTCACCATGGTCTCGAGCGCGTCATTGAGCAGCTTCCAGGTTATCGATTTGTCGTGCCGGATCTTCCTGGGTTTGGTGAGTCGTCACCAATGACCGAACGCCCCCATACGATTGACGGCTACGTCGATATGGCATCGGAGCTCATTAAGCAATTATCCCTGCAGCCAACTATTATCATCGGGCACTCAATGGGCAGTATTGTGGCGGGGCGAATTGCCGCCACGCGGCCCGAGCTCATATCGAAGCTCATTCTCATAAACCCAATTGCAAAGAATCCTCTTAAAGGCCTGAGCGGCTTAATGATCAGCCCAAGCATCATTTATCACTGGATGGGCGGCGCAGCACTCCCGGAGAAGGCCGGTCGATGGGTCTTTGATAGTCCGCTCCCAATCCTACTCGGAAGCATCGCCATGACAAAAACGAATGATCCGGATGAGCGCCAAAAAATTCACGCCACTCACATAAAGTTCATGACGCACTACAGCGACACACGCACCCTGCGCGAAGCCTACAAGGCATCGATTAGTCGCACCGTCGTCGATGATGCTGCCAATATTCCACACGATACGCTCCTCGTCGCAGGAAGTATTGATGCTATCGCGCCGATCAGAAGTCAGCGTAGCCTTAAAAATAAGCTACCGCGCGCCACACTCCATGAAATTGAAAACGTAGGACACTTAGTTCACTACGAAACCGCACCTCAAGCGGCCAAGGCAATCGCCGACTTCTTAGCCTAGTCGAGAACGTTTTGATAGATTTGTTCAAATTGATCGAGCGTATGCTCGATATCATGCGTCGCAGCAATCGCGAGGCTTTCGGCCACCATAGCCTTCCGCCTTGTCTCATCGGAAAGAATAAGTTTGAGTTTATCGGCTATCTCCTCGATATCGTCCTGCTTGCATAGATAGCCGTTGCGTCCATCTTGGCAAAGCTCACGAAGCGCACCGGCATCAACAGCAACAATCGGCTGGCCACTCGCCATTGCTTCAAGCGTTGCAATACTTTGCAGCTCGGCAGGAGACGGCATACAATAGACCGAGCCGACTCGATGTAATGCGGTGATCTCATCATCGGTTACGCGCCCTGTAAAGCTCACGTGTGAAATAATCGATAACTCACGTGCGAGATAGTGAAGACGATCAGCATCGGTGCCGTCGCCCACGATCAGTAGATGAGCATTTGTCTCTCTATGAATGCGAGCAAAGGCTTTTACGAGAACCGGCAGGTGCTTCTCGGCATCAAGACGACCGATATAGCTAATGATGGGTCGATCGGTTGGAAGATGGAATTTTTTATAAAGTGCCGGATCGACACTGCCTGGCTGAAAACGACTCAAGTCGATCCCATTTGAGACGGCGATCATTGGGTTTGGAAATTCAACATTGAACATATCAATTGCCGATTGGGTTGGCATCGTAACACAATCTGACTTTGAATGAAAACGGCGACCATAGTCACGCAGCATGTAGTTGATCGGGCGAGCAACTGGAGCGAGCAACTTAAGATTGTCCATCAAGTTTTCGGGCATCGCGTGATTGGTGCTGACAATCGGAATGCCGTATTTGTTGCCATATTTCATCGCCGCCTGACCAATCCACATAAGCATTTGAATATGGATAACGTCCGGCTCGAAATCTTCAATGATCTTCTTTACTTCACGCTGAGGCGTAAGCGAAATGCGAAAGTTTTGGTAGAACGGGAAGGGAACGGAGGCAGTACGAGAGATGATATATCTGCCATCGACCTGCTTCGAGCGTTTGCCTGTTTGACTTGGCGCCACAACCAGTACTTCATGGCCACGTTCAGCCAATCCTTGCGCGAGTGTTCGACTAAATGTTGCAACACCGTTAATTGTCGGCCAATGCAAGTCCGACGCAATCAGAATTTTCATATAGAAACCATTATACCATGGCTGCCTGTGCTACAATAACAGATATGAAGTTGCTTTTTGATGCGCGTTATATTCGAACCGATTTTCACGATGGCATCAGTCGGTATAGCGCCGAGCTCGCCCAGGCTGTCGCCCAACAGCATAGCGATACGACGTTCATCATCTGCCACCCAGAGCAAGCACGTTTTCTTCCAGAGAGCGCAAGTACATTGATGTTTCACGAGCCGACCTCATGGCGTGAACCATTCAGCGCACTATACTTAAATCAGTATCATCCCGATGTCGTTTTTTCTCCGATGCAAACCATTGGCAGTTTCGGCCGACGTTTCAAACTCATCCTCACACTGCACGATATGATCTACTATCGCCACCGCACGCCGCCACGAAATCTTAGCTGGCTAATTCGTGCCGGCTGGTGGCTTTATCACCTTACATATTGGCCTCAGCGCTTCACGCTCAACGCCGCCCACACGGTTGCAACCGTAAGCCATACGAGCGAGCATGACATCAAAGCAGCTAAACTCACCAAGCGTCCGGTTGTCGTTATTCCTAATGCACCCCAAAAACTAGCCGATCTTATCACGGTACAAAACCCTGCTTCCACCACTCCAACGGAGCTTATCTACATGGGTTCGTTTATGCCATATAAAAATGTCGAGACGCTTATTGAGGGAATGGCCTTTCTGCCCGGCAATTACACGCTCCACCTGTTGAGCCGTGTCAAACCCGATCGCCAATCCGATCTTGAACGCCATATTTCGAAAGGTACGAATGTCGTTTTCCATAATGGCGTCAGCGACACCGAATATGCCGAACTGCTTGCTCGTAACGCGCTGCTTGTTACCGCCAGCTTCGATGAAGGCTACGGCCTTCCAATCGCCGAAGCGCTCGCGCTTGGCACACCGGCTATTGTCAGTGATCTTTCTATTTTCCATGAAGTGGCAGGGAAGGGTGCGCTTTACTTTAATCCGCATGACCCGCAATCGTTTGCCAAGCATGTCGCAGAAGCGTCTCAACCCGAAACTTACAAAGCACTCGCTAGGCATGGCCAGCAACACATTGCACAGTTTACGTGGCCGACGTCTGCCAAAAAGCTCATTGCCGTAGCGCAAGCTCTCATTGGCCGCGCATAAAGCCACTTTTCACTTTCTCTCTCTGATACGCTACAATATACAGTAGTTATGGCCAAAAAACCGATCAAAAAGCCAAGTGTTATCACGAACCGTCGTGCCTCTTTTGATTATGCACTCGACGATGAGTTGGTCGTCGGCATTGCGCTTACCGGCCCCGAAACTCGCGCCGCCCGCGACGGCCACGTGCAACTTAAAGGGTCATTCGTATCTATAAAAGACAACCAGCTATGGCTCAACAACGCCAGTTTCAGTCTCAAGCTCAATGAGCGTGGCAAGGTAGGTGCCAGGTCGATCGATACCCGCGCTCGAAAACTTTTGGCTCACCGCAAGCAAATTGACGATCTTTACACTCGCAAGCAAACTGGCATGAGCATTGTGCCACTTCGTCTCAAAACCGCCGGGCGCCACATCAAACTCGTGATCGCACTAGGTAAAGGTAAAAAGACATACGACAAGCGCGAAACCATCAAACGCCGCGACCAAGACCGCGACACAAAACGTGCACTGAAATCATATTAAAAGGAAAGACCCGCCCCGAAAAAACAGGGGCGGGCGTTTTCCATCCGTTACTTAGCGTCGCGGTGTCTATCCCAGATAAATTTCACAGATGGCGAAACAGGCGTTTCGACGATACGAAGATCTAATTCGCGCACCTCAAAATTCACGATAGCCAGCCACTGAGGCGTGCGCACCAAGCACATCGTTCGGTCGCGCGCCAGTCGCCCCGACGGAGTCTTCTTCTCACGCACATGCAACTCGATACATTGAGACCGAGGCAAAACAAGCGGACTTTCCATTGCGGCGCCCCCACCCAGCGGCTTCGATCGCAGGCCAAGGCCTACTTCATTAAACACCAGTGAAATCTCCTCCTTCAGATAGAACTTTTCTCGCCGGCATGTACCGACAAGTTGCCTTAGGTGCAAAAACCCAGGATCATCCGTCTTCAGACGATACTTCACAACACTCCTTCACTCGATGGAACACTGCTTAGTATACCCGCCAGACACATCTATCGTCGAGCTTTATCATGCTACAATAATAATATGAAATTGTATTCGTGGAACGTCAATGGTATTCGCGCCGTCATCAACAAAGGCGCCTTTCAATCCTTCATTGAAAAAGAGCAACCAGATATCCTTTGCCTCCAAGAAACTAAAGCCAAGCAAGGTCAGGCCGAGATAGACCTGCCAGAGTACCACGAGTATTGGAACAGTGCCGACAAAGCCGGCTATAGTGGCACGGCAATCTTCAGCAAGGTCAAGCCGCTATCAGTCATCAACGGCTTTGCCGACGCAATTGCCGAAAAATACAACCTCGCCGGCGACAGCTATGGCGACCCGACCAAAGAAGGTAGGGTCATCAGCGCCGAATTCGATGAATTTTGGGTCGTCACTGTTTATACGCCAAACTCAAAAGGTGACCTCAGCCGCCTTGCGCTACGCCATGAGCAATGGGATCCGGCATTCCTTGAGCATGTGCAAGAACTGGAGAAGAGTAAGCCTGTCCTTTTCTGCGGCGACCTGAACGTCGCACACAATGAGATCGACCTGGCCAATCCAAAGCCAAATGTCGGCAAGCACGGCTTCACAAACGAGGAGCGTGCCGGCTTTGATGCCTTTGAAGCCGCTGGTTTCAGCGACACCTACCGCAGTAAATATCCAGAAAAGGAAGCTGCTTACACCTGGTGGACTCATTGGGCCAATGCTCGCGCTCGAAATATCGGCTGGCGCATCGATTATTGGCTTGCGAGTAGTGCAATCGCTAACAAAGTGATCGACGCAAAAATCCATCCTGACATCCTGGGATCGGATCATTGTCCCGTCAGCATCGAAATCTCCTGATAGTTCTCTTTCATTATCCGAAAAAGATAGTATAGTAGTCTA
>CAMLGO010000068.1 GCA_946479665.1 uncultured Candidatus Saccharibacteria bacterium | reverse complement strand
ATCGCTTGGTCTTTACTCTGCGATAAAAGGGAATATATCGGCGCATAAGGCGAATATGATCGGTAGCTACTTTGGCTCGGTTGGTGCATTTGTTGGCGTTGTTGCGGTGCCGACCCGGCGCATTCCACAGTTGGTCGTGCACCAGACGCCCCTTTTCTTTCTTTTTGTTGGCCTTATTATCATCAGTGTAGTGTGTTTCCTCGTGGGTCTTTACTTTCTCACGCGCCGCCGACGCACGTCTTGACGCTTTTTCTTATGCTTCGTGACCCACTGGGCTTGGATCAGCTTTTTAAGAGTTCTTGTACGCGCCGACCGATAGCTTCTGATGGTTCGATAACCTCGGCATGGCCTGCGGCAAGTTCGGCAATTAGATCCTTGATCCAATGATAGTGAGTGCAGCCAAGTACGATAACATCAGCGCCGCGTTTGCATAGCTCGGTAATCGTCTGTTCTACATGTGAACGGTTGAGTTGATTATTCTCTATCAGGTACGCCCACTCGCTGCAGTCCGGTTCGATGATATTGAGATGGGCGCCGAACGTCTCTACGAGTTGTTTGTACCGCTGGCTTGCGAGGGTGGCCGGTGTAGCACAGACACCGATGGTAGTTGATTTTGTGAGTTGCGCGGCGGTTTTAATCATTGGTTCAATGCCAATGAATTTTTGGCTAGGGTAGCGACTGCGGAGTGTTTCGATGGCTGCGGCCGTCGCTGTGTTGCAAGCTAGTACAATGACGTCACATGAGGCCGACAGGAGAGGTTGGATGGCGGCTTCGGTGAGATGGATGACCTGATCTGTCGACTTGTCGCCGTAGGGGACATTTGATTTGTCGTTAACGACAATGATGTTTGCTGTGGGAAAGGTGTCTTGAAGCGCGGCGGCAACTGTCTCTCCGCCAATGCCCGAATCGAATACGCCAAGTTTCATGCTGTTAGTATACCACCGGGAGCGTAGTGTGAAGCTCTATTCAAATGCCGCCATAAGCGTTATACTTTAAAACATGCAAGAAACATCTCGATACGCCGTAGGTATTGATATTGGTACCACTACAGTCCGCGCTGTTGTGGGACATATTGATCCAGCTACGGGCACGCCGACTATTGTTGGCGTGGGACAAGCGCCAAATAGCGGTATGCGAAAAGGGGTTGTTGCCCATCTTACGGGTCCTGCGCATGCCATTGACGATGCACTCGGCGAAGCTGAGCGCATGAGTGGCTACCAGGTTGATGGTGCGGCCATGAGTATCAACGGTGCTCATATTCTTAGTACCAAGGCCGACGGTATGATCGCGGTTGGCGCGGCTGATCACGAGATTACTCACGATGACTTGTCTCGAATCGAAGAGGTTGCCACTATGGGAAAGATTCCTGCTAACCGTGAAATCCTTGATGTGGTGCCTCATAGTTATCGTCTGGATGGTCAGGATAACATAAAGGATCCATTTGGGATGACCGGCACTCGACTGGAAATTAACGCCAATGTTGTTTCGGCGCTTGGTCCGCATCTTGCCAATCTGCAAAAGTCGGCCGATATGGCAAAAGTAGAACCACATGTGATTACGCCAGCTGTTATGGCGGCCGCCAGGGCTGTACTACACGAGCAACAACTCGAAAATGGTGTTGCCGTGATTGACCTTGGTGGCGCGACGACGAGCGTTGTCGTATTTGAAGAGGGCGACCTGCAGTATGTCGGTGTTGTTCCTATTGGTGGCATCAATATTACTAATGATCTTGCGATTGGGCTGAAGACTGATCCGGCAATTGCCGAAAAAGTGAAAACGGCTCACGCTAGCGCAGTGGCGCGTACTAGCGGCGAGGGTGTTAATGTTAAACACGATAGTGAAATCTACACCTTCAATTCCCAGGATATCGACGAGATTGTCGAAGCTCGGCTTGAAGAAATTTTTGATGCCGTACAGCGTGAATTGAAAAAGGCCGGTAAGGCGGGGCAGTTGCCAAGCGGTATTGTTCTGACTGGGGGTACGGCAAATATGAAGCGTATTGCCGACTATGCAAAAGAAAAGCTAGGTCTTGCGGCTCGCGTTGGCAAAGCATCTGGTTATGGTGGCGTAGCGGATCATATCGAAGAGCCGCAATTTGCGACGGCACTCGGCTTGATGCTGATCGATTCACAGAATGGCGGACAAACGCCAAAAGCCGATAAGGGGCAGCACAAGATAACAATCAAGCAGGCAAGCGGCGTTATCTCCCAGTTCCTCGGTAAATTTAAAGCGTAATTTATTTGTTCAGAAAAAGTGCTATACTAGATAAGAATACGAATATCGGGGAGAGACCTATTCATGCCTGAAGTTAAACCAAGCGACATACAAACATTTGCAAGTATAAAAGTAGTAGGAGTCGGCGGTGCCGGTGGTTCTGCTGTGAACCGCATGAAAGACGCCGGTCTTGCTGGTGTGCAGTTTATCGCAATGAACACCGATGCGCAGGCGCTACATAATTCTAAAGCCGATCTAAAAATCCATCTCGGACACTCAACCACTAACGGCTTGGGTGCTGGTGCCGATCCACTTACCGGTGAAGCAGCCGCCCAAGAATCACGCGACGAAATTCGTGACGCACTTCAGGGTGCTGATATGGTCTTCGTGACAATCGGTGCTGGTGGCGGTACGGGCAGTGGTGCTGGCCATGTTGTGGCCGAAATCGCTCGCGACCTTGGTATTTTGGTCGTTGGTGTCGCGACGAAGCCATTTAGCTTCGAAGGTGAAAAACGTCGTCAAAACGCCGAATGGGCGATCAATAGCCTTGGACGCCAAGTCGACACACTTATCACCATTCCAAACGATCGTCTTCTTCAGACAATTGATCGTCGTACGCCGCTACTTGAGACATTTAAGATCGCCGATGACGTGCTTCGTCAGGGTGTTCAGGGTATCTCTGAGCTTATCACCGAACATGGTCTTATTAATCTCGACTTTGCCGACGTAAAGGCAATCATGAGCAATGCCGGCTCGGCGCTCATGGGTATTGGCCGCGCCAGTGGCGATGACCGTGCCGCACAGGCAGCGCAACAGGCGATTGAGTCACCGCTTATCGAAGTGTCGATCGACGGTGCGAAGGGTGTTCTCTTCAATGTGACCGGTGGTTACGACATGAGCATGAGCGAAATTCAGGAAGCTGCTGAAATCATCACCAGCGCAGTTTCACCAGATGCCAACATTATCTTTGGTGCCACTCTAAAGCCTGACCTTGAAGACGAGCTCATCATTACTGTTATCGCAACTGGTTTTGATAGCGCATACTTCCATGAACAGGCAACAACTCTTGAGGGCACTGTTGCTCCTCGCCAAGAAGAGGTGCGTGACGAGGCTGTTGCAGCGATTAATCTTGATCTCGATCATACTGACGCTGCTGAGGCTTTCGCCGCTGAAGACACCGCTCACGACATCTGGAATACACCTACCGAAGAAGAGGATGAGTCTGATACTCCTGCCTTCCTTCGCCGCCGCAAGAAGAATAAAAGCGTTGACGAATAAGCGGAGGTGAGTATGGCCCGACAGTATAAAATTGGTGACACTCGTGTTATCGAATCTCGCGAAGTTGGCGACGGTATCACAATTCGCCGCCGCCGTGAGACGCTTGACGGCAAGCATCGCTTTACGACGTACGAACGTATCGAAAAGCCAAATCTTGCTGTTATCAAGAAGGATGGCTCTCGCGAGCTATTTGATCGTGAAAAGCTTGCTACGGCCATCAAACGATCTGTCGGTAAGTTTTTCTCGTCGGAAATTGAGGTTGAGGAGATTATCGACAATGTTGAAAATGCATTGTACGAGCTTGGCGAAAGTGAAATTTTCTCTCGTCAAATTGGCGACAAGGTGCTCGATGAACTAGCGGTTCGCAACGAAGTTGCCTATGTTCGCTTCGCGAGTGTGTATCACGAATTCAAGACACTTGATGAGTTCGAGGCCATTTTGGCACAACGACGTAAAAAATAGGAGGGGCGGGCATGAAAGCTATCATCATCTATAAAAATGAAAGTGATCATGCCAGGGAAGTGCTCGATTATCTTCGCGATTTTGAGCGCCAAACCGGACACATACTTGAGACGCTCGACCCGGATACACCAGAGGGCGCCAGCTTTTGCCGCACATACGATATTGTTGAATATCCAAGTATTGTCGCAATGAGTGACGATGGTATGTTGCAGAATTTGTGGCGGGGCAGACCATTACCGACTATTAGTGAGGTAAGTTATTATGTTCAGTAAATTATTCAAAAAAGATTCTCGCGTAGAGCGCTCGAATCGCTGGGTGTTTGGAACGATGTTGGCGTTTGGTATCGTCGGCCTTGCGGCCAGCTTTGTGTTGGCGGTCGAAGAATTTCATCTCCTAAAAAATCCGAATACAATTTTATCTTGCTCAATCAATCTCGTTCTTAATTGTGCTGGTGTAATGAAAACCTGGCAGGCAAGCGCGTTTGGCTTTCCAAATATGTTTATTGGTCTTATGGCGTTTCCGATTGTCATTTGCGTAGCACTCCTCGGGCTTAGTCGCGCTACATTGCCGCGCTGGTTCTATATCGGTGCAAATATTGGCTATTTCCTAGGTGCCATATTCGCTTACTGGCTCTTCTTTAACAGTGTGTATGTCATTGAGATCTTATGTCCATGGTGCTTGATCGTCACCTTTACCGTGACGATGCTGTTAGCTACAATAACGCACTATAACCTGCGTGAAAATAATTTCGGTTTCTCTGCAGCGGTGAATAAAAAAATCCAAAGCTTTATCAGTGCCGGCTATCATAAGCTGATTGTGGCAAGCTGGGTAGTGCTGATGATTGCGCTTGTATTTATGAAGTTTGGCGAAGGTCTTTTTGCATAGCGCGGAAGCTATAAAAAGAATAGCTTCCATTGAAGCTCGAAAACGTGTAGAATAACCACTAGAGACACTCTGCAATAATGTAGATGAGCGGCTATCATCCGCGAAGTTTTGGGAAGAACGCCTAGGTTATTAGACCCCAACGTGAACGCAACGTCATAGCGAACAACTAAGCGCTAAGAAGAATCTCTTTTTAGA
>CAMLGO010000067.1 GCA_946479665.1 uncultured Candidatus Saccharibacteria bacterium | reverse complement strand
CGGCGAGTATCATTACGCAGCTTCTTACAAAAGCAATTCCAAGCCTCGAAGAGCTTCACAAAGACGGTGAGTCTGGCCGTCGCAAGATCCAGCAGTGGACTCGTATAATTAGCGTGCCGCTCGCTATCGTTCAATCAATCGCTTTCATATTTATCTTGCGACAAAGTGTTGCAGCGGCCAATGCGACAGTGCTAGCTGCTCCAACCCCTATAGAGTGGGTCGTCGCCGTAACTGCAATGACAGCAGGTGCGATCCTTCTTATGTGGCTTGGTGAGCTTATCACCGAGCAGGGTATCGGTAACGGTATTAGCCTTGTTATCTTTGCGGGTATTATTAGCCAGTTGCCGCAAACCCTTTCGACGATCGGTCAGTCGCTCTTTGACACGTCAAACGGTGTTCTGAGTGTCTTTGGCTGGTTTACACTTCCGGTGAATCCGCTGTCGTTCTGGGTGGCCTTATCGATGCTGGTGGCGTCGCTCCTGGTGCTGTACCTTCTGGTCAAGATCAATGAAGCGCAGCGTGTGATTACCATTAACTACGCTAAGCGTGTTCAAGGTAATAGTAGCTACGGTGGCGTGAAGAGTATGCTGCCGATCAAGCTGATCGCGGCTGGTGTGATTCCTGTCATCTTTGCTGTCGCATTCCTCTCGCTTCCTGCTTTCGTCGGGCAAGTCCTAAAGGCAAGCGGTAACGCTGCATACGCTGATATCGCAGCAAACCTGATTACATGGTTCCAGACGCCGAATCCAGGTTCGTTCACCGGATCGACTGCACAGGCATTTATCTACCCAGTTACATACTTCGTGCTCGTTATTCTATTTACCTACTTCTATACCGGTATCGTATTCAACGCCAATGAGATTAGCGAGAACCTACAAAAACAAGGTGGCTTTATTGAAGGTGTTCGCCCAGGTATTCAAACCGAGAAATACCTCAGCAGTACGGTCAACCGCCTTATCCTGTTCGGATCTGTCGTTCTTGGGCTTATCGCCATTATGCCGTTTGCGGCTGAGTACTTGCTCTATAATATTGCAGGCGTAAGCAACAGCAACCTGGCAATCGGTGGCACCGGACTCTTGATTGTCGTATCGGTTGCACTTGAGGCGCTCCGCCAAATCAACTCGCGTGCCATGATGGTGACGTACGACGACTACAAGTAGTAGAAATTGCATAAACCAGGTTAGGATGTTATAATATATAACAACCGAAACCAAGTTGAGCATCGCTCCTTTGGGAGCGGTGTTCTTTTATGAGAGAGTATAGTCGATGACATGCAATGAGAACAATAAACTTGAGGCGGGTCACGTTATGTGGCTTGCCAACAACAATGAACAGGAATACAGGAGCAAAGAGCTGCCTGCACCTGCAGAGGCTGAGGTCTCGCAGATTGTTCAGGCTGAGCTTGAACGCATTCATAGGCGCTTCATGTATGAACGCGGCATGAATATGGCTGATGTGCCCGACCAGCATGTTGCCAAGCAGTGGCTGGAAGATCAAGAGCCGACAGAGGGTTTTTACGAGGCGCTTAAAAAACTTGAGCTGATATTTAATATCAATCAAATAGTGTCAATTCTGTCTGACGTGCAAACGCCCGGTCTTGTCCAATTTCACACGAACATTGAAAGTGAGTCACAGTACTCTGTCTCGATTGTTTATCGATCTGTAGCCTAGTTTATGGCCGGTGCGGTGCTCTACTGCGCCGCACCGGCCTGGTGGCGCTCTCTCATATTAAAATTTTTACTTTTAAATTGATTTTATTCGTGCTATAACAGTACATGTCCTAGTAATTCTTATCGACACGAGCACCGTTCGCGCAGAGAGTGAGCGGTGTTTTTTATATCCGGGGGGAAGAGCAAGATGCCTGTAGGAATCATTGTTGATTATTACGAGCAGAAACTTGAGAGTTGCAACGCGGCAATCACGGTCGCCTGTAAGGCGAGCGAGAGGGTCTCGAAGGCGGTGCAAGCCGCCCGGAGCACTCTCGATAAACACGAGCAGGAGAAGCGGGTCTATGACCCCAAAGCGCACGACGAACAGGACAACAAGGTTATCGACGCTGAGTATGCTCGGCTGTCGAAACTGCGAGTCGAGGAGGAGAAGTGCAGTAGTGACCTTAAATTGCTGTATAAGAAGCGAGCAGTTATTCGAGCCAAGCTAGAAAAGTGGCAGCCGCACGCTCATTTCGTCGGTGCTACCGCTCCCCAATAAAAAACATATCGTCAGAGGGCGTCCATATACCTTGAAGCTATCGCTTTGGAGTGTGGGCGCCCCTGGCGGTTTTTATTTTACCGACCCTATTTACAAAAACAATATTACTTGTTATAAATATCCTACTGATAATTCCACTCCGTGCACATCTGCTCGACAGTGTCGAGTTATGGGTGCACCTTACAAGATAGAGAGAAAATAGCAATGCCACTTCTTGAGTCAGTTGAACGACGTCGGAGCGGGTACAGGAGGTTGTTCGAGAAACCGCCTCAAATCGGCAAACGATGGGATGGCAAGTTCAGACTGCTCCAAACCTTCAATCGTGTCAAAAAGCGCACAGCGCAGCCGGCCGAGATCTACATGGCATACGATGACAAGCGATCTATGCTGGCCTCCGTGGAGGCTCACATGAACGTCTTGCTTGATGCCATGGCCACCAAGGCAGCCTACAGCTACAACGGCAGTACGTTGGACTTCGACGAAGGCAAATATAAGTTTCTTAGGTACGCCATCGGCTACAAAGAAACGCTTATCGGTCAGGCCGAGCTCATTGCTTGGTCAGATTTCCTCGGAAAGTCGAGATTCATCGACAGCCGGTACCCCGCCGAAGAGCTCGGCAGGCAAGTTGTTCAGTGCTTCAACAAGAAGCAGCCGCTCGGCGCGTGCGTCGTTGCGGCCTTTGAATCCAAGGATGTCGTACTGAAGTTCGACAGAAAGAAGCAGGAGTGACACGAGCAAAGGCCAAAAGCCCAACTGTCATGGACGGCGAAGCAAACAGCTTCCTGGTCAAAATGCGATCACACCAAGAAGAGAGCATCGACTACCTGCTTCGAAGTATTGTCCAGGTTCTTGGTGTTAAAAATGGCTATACGTCCGAAAGGGTGGTGGAACATCTCAATGGTAAGACATTGTGTGAACTTGTCGAGACTTCGCTCCTCAACCAATGGTTGTGGTTTGCCGAAGGATCGACTATCGGCCTGTTCAATCCGGAATTGCTTCAGAGGCGTCTTCAACAGATGCTGAGCGAGTACCTGGAACAGAGGGTGGTCATTGGATACGGTGATGTGGGGATGCATAGGTTGAATTTTAGCTTCAACATCCCATCGCTTGCCGTTCGTCTGCGGCCAACCCTACGAATTATCAAAAACGACTGATTCGTCTGTCGTTTACGATAATTCAAGGTGAGGCCAGTAGATTTTCTCTCTGTCCTCATCTCTGAGATTTCAAAGTATTGAAGTTTGAGAGATGAGTATATATCGTCGTCTTGACGTATTTTATCGTTACGGTACAATAGAATTATTGTAAATGCCACGCGGAGCAAACTCTCCAGATGGCATTATTCTAAAAGTGCTTTACGCGCGGCCTCTAGTAGTGTATAATCTACTACTGTAACTTATGGCTAGTCAAAAAGAAGTAATCAAATTGCAAGGTAAGGTAGTGGAAGCACTGCCTAATACTCAATTTCGAGTAGAACTTGAGAATGGTCATAGTATTATCGCCCACATTTCAGGTAAAATGCGCAAGCACTATATCCGACTTGTTCCAGGCGATAAGGTGGAAGTTGAGTTGACCCCTTACGATCTTACTAAGGGCAGAATCAGCTTTCGCATGAGAGATTAAACTAAAGGGAAAACGGGAGTTTTTGAACGCTTATGAAAGTTCGTGCAAGTGTCAAAAAAATTAGTCCGGATGACCAAATTGTACGCCGTAAAGGTATACTGAGGGTCATCAACAAGAAAAAACCTAAGAATAAGCAAAGGCAGGGTTAAGCATGGCTCGAATCGCTGGGATTGTAATCCCATCTGAAAAGCAAGTGCAGATCGCTTTGACGTATGTATACGGCATCGGTCCACACTTCGCATCGACCATCCTTGCGGCGGCAAAAGTTGAGCCGACCACTCGGGTGAAAGATCTCACCGAGGCTGAAGAACAACGTATTCGCGAATTAATCGATTCTGATTATACCGTGGAAGGCGACCTACAGCGCTTGGTGACAAATAATATTAAGCGTCTAAAGGATGTAAACGCCTATCGCGGTCTACGACACAAAGCTGGTCTCCCAGTAAACGGTCAACGAACCCGAACGAACGCACGAACTCGTAAGGGTAAAGCAGTAGCAGTGGGCGGTACACAAAAGAAGGCAGCGTCTAAGACGTAGAAAGGAATATAGATTATGGCAGAAGCAAAAACGACAACTCGTAAGAAGCAGCGCCGATCAGTTCCTTCTGGTCAACTGCACATTCAGGCAACGTTTAACAATACTATTGTTACGTTCACTGACAAAAAAGGTAATGTACTTGCAGCCTCTAGTGCTGGTGCCTGCGGTTTCCGCGGCAGTAAAAAGGGTACAGCGTACGCATCTCAAGTTGCTGCTGAAAAAGCAGCCGAACTCGTGAAATCACTTCACGGTCTATCATCTGTTGACGTATTCGTTAAGGGTGTAGGTCTTGGTCGTGACGCAGCGATTCGTGCAATGGGTGCATTCGAAATTACTGTAGATAGCATTAAAGATGTGACTGGCGTACCTCACGGTGGCGTTCGTCCTCGAAAGGCACGAAGGGCTTAATATGGCACGAGATACTTCTCCAATTGTCAAACAGTCTCGTCGTGAGGGCTATGCGCTCCATCCTAAAGCGCACAAAATCATGGCAAAGAAATCTGGTATTCCAGGTCAGCACGCACATGGTCGTCAGGGCAAACAAAGCCTTTACGCCACTCAGTTGCGTGAAAAGCAAAAAGTTCGCCGCACATACGGTCTTCTTGAAAAGCAGTTTGCTCGTTTGATGAACGAAGCAACTCGCCGTAAAGAAGGTCTTGCAGGTGAAAACTTGCTCCAGCTCC
>CAMLGO010000066.1 GCA_946479665.1 uncultured Candidatus Saccharibacteria bacterium | reverse complement strand
CTGGTACAGATGGTGAATCCCTCTACACCTCAACTGACAGCGGCGCCACCTGGGCTGCTCAGACGAGTGTCGGCCAACATTACTGGGATGCTGTCGCTTCCTCGGCTGACGGCACGAAACTGGTCGCGGGTTTTTTTGGAGGTTCTATCTACTCACTAAATCGGGCAGCTGTTGTAACACCGCCGATCACGCCACCCGAACCAGCCGTGCCGCCTGCTTCTCCTCCGGCTCCGATAGTCACTGTCCCACATAAGTCAGCCTCTAGGTTGCCCGCTCAATCGACTACTACGAGCATTTCGGCGTCTGATGAGCAGCCGCTACCTCCGAATGAACACTGGATTGATGTCGAGGATGCGCCTGGCTATCTCTCCGGCAAAGGCGAGCCGGTCCGGCTAATGACTGGGCAGGGTATTCGTTTCAATGTCGCGAAGGAGTCGCATACTGTCACTATCGATCACATTGAAGCTGACCGTGTAACCTTTACTCTCCGTTCTACGCCACAGACGGTCACGCTACGTATCGGCGAGACTGGCCGCTACGATGTTGATAATGATGGCCACCCGGATATTGCCGCTACGCTAGTGGGTATCACCGACGGGGTCGCCAACCTGTCATTTGCAGCTATTACCACACCAGCCACGAGCGTAACGCCCGCAGCTAGCGCGGCCCAGCCAAGCAAAGGCGGCATATCTATGCCGGTACTAGTAATTGCTGGTCTTAGTATGATCATAGCAATCGTTGTCGGCTTGATTATGAGAAGTCGCCGCCACTCGCACTAGGTAACGGTAGGCGCAGAGCGCGAGAAATCTTGCCAAGAAAATACCCCCATCTTACGATGAGGGGATTTTCTTGGTAGCAGCGACAGGGAACGATCCTGTGACCTCGAGCTTATGAGTCTCGCGCTCTAACCAACTGAGCTACGCTGCCATTTACCTTGGTTGATTGTAGCAAAATAAGATAGAAATTTCTAGAGGTGTTGCTGGTTTTTTCAATGAAAGGAAAAGATGGTAAAAAATACTTCATTAATTACGTTTACTTTTCACTAAAAAGGAATACACTACTGACATACGCACACCATCTGGGAATCCAAGGGGGGATTATGGAAGCGTTGTATGGAAACACAAATAGGGAACGGCTGGCAGAGGTGCTGTTGGCGGTTGGTAATATCGAGCGCGGCTTCGAGCTGGAGCGCCCACTGTCGAGCAATGAAGTTCGGGAGCGGGAGCTACTGGTTAAAGGCTATGTTAGCGATTATCGCATTCGGCGATGGGCGGCCTTCACGTATCCTGACGATAAGGACCTTGGCTCATACACCTGGTGGACGCTTCTGAAGGATACAGTTTACTTCGAAGCGCTCAAAGACACATCCTTCTTCAAGGCCATGTATCCCGGTATTAATGTCCGGGGGCGTGATTACGAGTTGGACGTCTTGCATATCCCGAGCGGACAGAAGCGTGACAAGTGGCTGATTGATGGGGGCAACCCTATCGAACTGCTCGTTCCGAGCATCTGGGCGATTGGCGTCATGTCGCTGAAGAACGAGTACCACAAGCTCTATGTGCACGACGAGCAGCCTGACGGAATCAATGTCTGTCGGGATGGTTTCGGCCATCATAATCGTGGTCTTGAGCGGGCTCACCTCGATAGGCTCCTTCCGCGCATCGAAGCGTCGATTGGGCTCGAAGAGTGGAACCGTCAGGCGAAGATACAGGGGGTGAATCCCTGCATTTACACCTTTGTTCAGCGCTGGGCCGTCATGGCATTGCCGTCACTGTAAGAGGGAAAGTCCTTCTTGCCGCCGGCTGCACCTGAAAAGTGTGCAGCCGGCAATCTACCTATGTACTGGAGCTATAAAGTTCGAGTATAAAGGTATATAATAAAAGTACTTCCGCGCGATACTCACTACCCTTTTTCGGGGCAAGCGTCCCTCGCGAATGGATCATTCAATTGTCTTCGGATTTTTTGCTAGAAACGGGCGAATAAGACGGGCAATACAATCAAAAACGTTTCTCTAACTAACTTTTAGAGGATTTTTGAGATGGATGATGAAACTTTTTTGAACGAACGTATTGAAGTGTTGGCCGCTTTTGGTGAAGGACTAAACCTCTGCAGGCCACTGAAGTTCCGCCGACCGAATGGGCGTGAGATAGAAGTTAGTGAGATTGGGTTGCGGCACCCGAGCAGTCAGGGGCGTCGAACGATTCATATTTTTGATGTGACTGACGGCGGGGCGGATTATCGCCTGGAGTTCGATACCGAGCGTCTAACCTGGCACCTCACCCGGGAGGCGGATCACTATGAATGAATCATATAATGCCGAGCGGCCGCTTATTATGCATATTGATCTTAACTCGTGCTTTGCGACGGTCGAGCAGCAGTCGCGGCCGATGCTACGTGGTCGGCCGGTGGCGATCGTAAATCGGCGTACGGAGCATACGGCAATTGTGACGGCGAGTTACGAGGCGAAGGCGCTTGGCGTCAAAGTAGGCATGAAGGTCCGTGATGCAAAGCTGCTGGCACCTGGCCTAGTGGCACTTGAAAGTGACCCGGCAAAATATCGATTCATCTACCATAAGATGATGGATATCATGAAGAGCTACTCGGCACATGTCACTATGAAGAGTATCGATGAGGGGGTGATCGATTTCCATCAGGCGACTGATAGTATGAAGCGGCGCTCACTTGAAGATATTGGCTATGAGATCAAGCAGCGCCTGAAGGATGAGATTGGTTGTGCGATGCGCTGTAATGTTGGTATTGCGACGAATCGTTTCTTAGCAAAAACAGCTGCCAGCCTTCAAAAGCCGGATGGACTCGACGTGATCACGCATGATAATTTGCGGGCAATTCTTGAAACGCTAAAACTCACAGATCTCACGGGTATCGCGGGGCGTAATGAGCATCGCTTGAACGCGGTTGGTATTTACACTCCTCTTGAATTTCTCGACGCCAGTAGTGAGACGCTTCATAAAATGGTGTTTAAGAGCATAGTGGGCGATCAATGGCATCAGCGACTACGTGGCTGGGAGGTAGACGATGTGACGCATGACCTAAAGACGGTTGGAAGACAGTACGTACTTGAGGCGAACGACCTGACGAAGGCGCAAATATTGCAGCGGTTGCATCATTTATGTGAGGCGGTCGGTGCTAAGCTTCGTTCACAAAATAAGGTGGCACGCGGCGTGTTTATCTACGTCAAAACCTACGAGCGACAGTATTGGCATGCGCGTAAAATGCATGAACTACCCTTTTTTAGTGATCAAGCGATTTATATCCAAGCCAGTTTGTTATTTGCGGGTGCACCAGGAGGTATTAAAGAGATTGGCGTGAGCTGCTACGAGCTTGGCGAGGATGACGATCCGCAGCTCAGCCTATTTGGTGATGAGGTGGCACGCGAACATCGCCTGATCGATGCTATCGATGTGATCAATCAGCGATATGGCGAGCGGATCATACATTCGGCTGACACACTAGGCACGGGAAGGTTCTTGCAACAAAAGATTCCTTTCGGCAGTACGCGCTATTTGTAGGCTTGTCCCATGCTGGTATTGAGCTTATACTTAAAGTTATATTATGCGCATAGCGAAAAAGGCATCACTTCATAAACAGGAAAAAGGCTTTACTATTGTCGAGCTTCTTATTGTTATTGTCGTTATCGGCATTCTTGCGGCGATTACGGTCGTGGCCTATAATGGTATTCAAAATCGTGCGAAAAACACCTCCGTACAAAACGATATCAAGCAGGTACAGCGACTGGTTGAATCCTATAATGCGCTGAACGGCAGCTACCCTTCCACGGGTGGGTTGAGCCAAGTCTATACTGACGTAAACTGCAGTTTTGCGGCTGATAGCGATGGCTACAAAGGAATCGACTGGGTGCCGAGCCTTTCTGCCGTCACGACACAGCGCTTGCCGCAAAGTAGCCTCAGTGGCACGGGTAGGAGTGGCGGCGGTGGCTGCTACGCGTACTCAAGTGACGGTACGCAGTATATTCTGAGCGCATGGAACGCCAAGCGGGGCGGGAGCTCAACCGATGCTATGTATCGCCGGCTGGGGTATCGTGAAGAGGGTTTGTTCAGCGCCAATGCTTATATCTGTAATCACGCTGGCAATATTGGTGGCATAAGCGGTGGTGTGTATACAAGTGCCGACAATGACTACTATAAGCAGTCATATACCCTATCGAATATTACCAGCTGTAATGAAACCCCACCCGCTGGTGCATAGTCTATACTAGAAATATGAATAAGAAAGTTCTTCTCTTCTTCGCAACTGTATTTGGCATCGCTGGTGCGTATATACCGGTTTTATTTGGAGATACCGATCCATTGAGCGGCTGGAGTATTCTCGGAAGTGTTATTGGCGGCATATTTGGTATTTGGCTGGGAGTCGTTGTTTCTAAAAGGTGGGGCTAATGAAGACGTACGTCGTCGCAGTCAGCGGCGGAGTCGATTCGGTAGTACTGCTTGATATGCTCGCCAAGCGAGGCGGCGCACGGCTGATTGTTGCACATTTTGATCATGGTATCCGTGACGATTCAGCTGACGATGCGCGCTTTGTTGGTGAGCTTGCCGCGAAGTATGGACTTGAATTTGAAACGAGGCGCGAAGAGCTTGGCAGAAGTGTGGGTGAGGCACTAGCGCGCGAGCGGCGGTATGCTTTTTTGCGAGAAGTAGCAGAACGTTACGACAATGCGTCTATCGTGACCGCTCATCATGGTGATGATATCATTGAGACGATTGCAATTAATGTTCAGCGTGGCACTGGCTGGCGCGGATTGGCTGTGCTCGATTCCGATTTGATTCGCCCTCTCCTGCATACACCGAAGCGGACAATCATTGCCTATGCCAAGCAACATCATCTCGCGTGGCACGAGGATAGTACAAATCAGGACACGACCTACTTGCGTAATGACCTGCGCGCACGAATTAGTCAGCGACTGGGCGATGATGAGGCGCTGCAGCTACGTGCACTATGGCAGACGCAACTGCAGCTGAAGCGGGACATCGATCAGGAGACTGAAAAGCTTTTGGCGGGAAGCGATCGTAATTATTCGCG
>CAMLGO010000065.1 GCA_946479665.1 uncultured Candidatus Saccharibacteria bacterium | reverse complement strand
CCGTCGAATATCGTATGCTTTACGTCTGTATGATGGAAGGATACGTTGTCGAGTGCAGCGTCTTTAAACGTCGTCTTTTTTAGTGAGGAGCTGTCAAATGCAGTTCCCCGAAGGGTTAGTCCGTCGAATGATAATTCATCCAAGTCACACTGCTTAAAATGGGTGTTATCGAGGGTTGCGCCCATAAACGTTGCGTCTTTTAGTGCACATCTGGTCAGCTTTGTACTGGTTAGGTTGGTATCTTTGAGATTAACGTTCTGAAGATCGCTGCTATTAAACACCGCTTCACTTAGGTCTGCACCCGCAAAGCTTGCACCCTTAAGCGCCGTGGCTTTGAATGTAGATTTTTGTAGGTCAGATCCGGCAAAGTCGGCACCCATTAGCGCGCTCATGCTAAAGTCGGAACCGCGCAGTTTTGTGTCGGCAAGATCGGCTTCTGTGAGTGATACTGCGCGGAATCGAGAATCATTGAATATACCCTTGATACCATCAACGATTGTTTGACGCAGCGTATCTTTGCTGTCTTCTTTTGGCGTATCATGGGCAACCTGCTCCATGATCTCCGACACATCGCCAAATGATTCGGTGGTCAGCTTGTACGCC
Organism: uncultured Candidatus Saccharibacteria bacterium; assembly: GCA_946479665.1. The sequence continues at coordinate 4,547 of CAMLGO010000065.1, read as the reverse complement.
TCTTCGTCCGTTTTGCCTTCGGCTTTCAGATCGTTATATTTCTCGGTAAGGTTGGCAAGCAGTTCTTGCTCGACGTCTTTTCGGGCAGGAAAGTTACCATAAGGTGTGAATGCGTTGTCTAGGAATTGCTTTAGTTTATCGTTCATATTTTCTCCTTTATAGTAACTTTTCTAAAATTTGCTTTGCGTAGGTCCAGTTGTGTTTGTTGTTGTCGTATTGTTTTTGCCCGCTTGTTGTAATGCGGTAGTATTTGCGTCGGCCACCTTGGGTTTCGTCTCCCCAATAAGAGATAATATGGCCATCATGCTCAAGGCGTTTCAAGCTCGAGTACATAGTCGCCTCCTTTAATTCATACTCATGTTCGGATAATTCATAGAGCAGCTTCGTTATTTCGTAGCCATATTTATCGCCGTCAGTCAACAGCTTCAAAATCATCGTGTCGGTGTGGCCGCGGAGTAAATCTGAAGTAAGTTTGTTATCTATCATATTTACAATGTATATCAAAATACTATGACAGTCAAGGTAATTTTGTAAATTCGTACCAGCATATATTTATCAGGCCGTGCGGCCTCTCTTTATTATTTTAGTTTATAATTAAAGTATGCCGCGTAAAGCTCGTCAGTCACATTCTGCGTCGGAGTTCAACCTCGATGTACTTTCGGGGGATACGGATATGTTTCGTTGGTTTTTGTTATGTTATTTGTTTGGGAAGCCAATCCAATCTGGCGTCGCAGTCGCAACCTGGCGACTTTTCATTGAAAAGAAGTTAGATACCCCATGGGCAATTGCCGAGGCCTCCGATCGCAAGCTTGTCGGTCTGCTGCACGAAGGTGGCTACACACACTATCAGCACGTCACGGCACACGGGCTGCGGGTTTGTATGGAGCGGCTAATTCGTGAGTACGAGGGTTCGCTCTATTTTATGCTGGAAAGTAGTCTCGATGAAGACGAGTTTTCTAAAAGACTTAAAAAATTATACGGTGTCGGCCCGAAGGTCGCAGAGATTTTCATGCGGGAGACCGAGGAGCTGTTCGCGCGAAGAGTGGAATAATAAAACGACATCTGTCATTTTAAGATAAACTTCAGTACCCCGGGATTATTATAGAAGCATAACGAAAGGATGGTTCTATGCATTACTATTACGGTCCTATAGCAGATAAGGGTGATTGGTGGCTTGGAGGGCTTATTGGCGCTGGTTTGTTTGTGCTCTTTTTGGCCTTGGCTGCGCTGATTATTATGCGCCTCACGAGGCATCATCACCACGCCGGTTGGTCACAACAACACCATACTGGCTTGCCACAGCACCGCGACCCTCTCGATATCGCTAAGGATCGCTACGCCAAGGGCGAGATCGACAAAGCGCAGTTCGAGCAGTTGCAAAAAGATCTAAAGCCATAGTTTTTAAGACCAAGTTGTAAAAGTTTGTGCGGACTTTCGGTAGTGTGCTATTCTAGTGAGCTATGATTTTATCATGGGCAAAATAATCTATAGCCAGGAGTAATCGTATGCCACTATCTACCGCAACCATTCGTGAGTCACAGCAGCTCGTCATCGACGTGTTCAAGGGTTTTCGCGAAGAGCTCATGAAATCGTATGGCAATATTGAGCATATCTCCAAGGGCGACGGCTCGCCCGTGACCGAGCTTGATATAAAGGTAGAGAAGGCGATCAAAGAGCGCCTCGCCAAGGAATATCCCGAAATCGGTTTCCACGGCGAAGAAACGGCGGATGTAGCCGGTACGGTAGATGCCACCTGGATCGTCGACCCGATCGACGGCACGTCGAGTTTCGTGCACGGCTTGCCGTACTGCACCAATATGGCGGGCTTAGTGGTCGACGGTGTGACCGTGGCGAGTGTAATTTATCAATTTGCTACTGACGATCTCTATACTGCGGTTCGCGGCGAGGGTGCATATAAGAATGGTGAGCGCATTTATATAAAGAATACAGAGCTCGATAATTCGATTGTATTCACCAGTTCGTTTCCGTACAAAAACTTATATCACATCTTCCAACCTCATAAGATTGGTATCTTCGCACCGCTCGGTGCGTCGGGGTATGAATTTACGAGGCTTGCCCAAGGTAGCATTCAGGCCGTCACTAAATTACACTGTGGTTCAATGATGCACGACAACGTGCCGGGTGTATTACTCGTGCAAGAAGCCGGCGGAGAAATCATCTCATTTGAAGGTGATGAATATGCCTACGATACGCTCAGTTTCGTCGCCGCTACGCCGAATGTTGCAAATGTGGTAAGGGATAGCTACGAGGAAATCGGACGGATTATTCAGTAGTCTGCTGAGTTGTGAAGCCACGTTGTACGCCCTGTTGAGGATATGGCCCTCAGGTTTGTTTCAGACAGGAAGCTTATACTTCAAGAATAAGGGCAAGGGAGGTTAGTATGGATGTACAATCAACTATCCAACTGCACACTGGTACCAAAATGCCTGTCATGGGTTTTGGTACGTGGGGTATACAAGGGAGCGTTAAAAAAGCCACGGAAGCGGCGATCTCGGCAGGCTATCGCATGATCGATACTTCGGGGGATTATGGCAGCCAGCCGGGAATCGGTGAAGCATTAAAGCTAGGTCACGTTCCGCGCTCGTCTGTATACATTGTCACGAAAGTCGAAGAAAGGGGCAACGCATACAAGGCGACTATCAATAATCTCGGTGAACTCGAAATCGAGTATGCCGATCTGATGCTCATTCATCGCCCGCCGCGCAGGGGTGTGGGGGAAGAATTGTGGCGCGGCCTCATAAAAGCCCAGCAAGAAGACAAGATCCGCGACATCGGCGTGAGCAATTACTCCGAGCAACAAATTCAAACACTGACTGACCTTACGGGAGTAAAGCCGGTGGTAAACCAAATCGAATGGAGCCCGTTCGGCTGGAGCCGCCAGATGAATCAATTTTGTGCTGAAAATGACATTATTATCCAATCGTACAGCCCACTTACTCGAGGCAATCGATTGGGCGACGGCTACCTGGCCGAGATCGGCGATAAATACGGAAAGACTCCTGCTCAGGTGCTTATCCGGTGGAATCTGCAGCATGGCTGGGTGCCTATCGTCAAATCCGACGACCCGGATCATATTGAGGAAAATATTTCTGTATTCGACTTCGAGCTTGCGCCTGCAGATATGAAAGCGCTCGACGGTATAAATGAAGATTACTCTGCACTAGCAGAGAAGCCGATTTATCAGCTTAATCGTTAAGAGGAGGGAAGGGCTATGAAATATCGCGAACTTATTAAAAAGGTCCAGCTCTATTCGGGCTTCTCGGATAGTGAATCAAAGGACGCCCTGGACGGTACGGTGGCTACTATCGCCGTTCATCTTACGGAAGGTGAACGAAAAGATTTCGCCAGTCAGCTGCCATCCGAGCTACGAGACCAAGCACTTGCTGTGTTCGCGACAGAAAAGACGAGCAAGCAAGATTTATTTGAGCAGTTCTGTGAAATACAGAAAGTCGATGCACCGCGGGCAAAAAAGCAGTTGCTTTCGGCGTGGGAGGCATTAAAAGACGCGCTCACCCCTGGCCAGATCAATCACATCCGCGCACAACTGCCACATCGCACGGTAGAGTTGCTTCATTGATATAATGAAAGTATGAAGACCTACGATCCAAACACTTCCGGCGAAGGCTTTCGCCCCATTCGCGAGCAAGTAAACGAATTTATTAAAGGGCAAGTACTTGGTGTTATCTCTACGCTGGATAGTGACGGTGCTCCAATGAGTGCTACTGTTGCATTTTCGGTCACGCCGGACGGCGAGCTGATTGTCGGTACCAGCGAAACATCGCACAAAAGCCAAAATATCGATGGGGACCCACGCGTTGCAGTTACGATCACTAATGCCGAGAAGCGCTATACATTGCAGCTACAAGGAATAGCGCAAAAAGTTACCGAAGAAACCTTCGAAGCAAAATACGCCGAAGACCATTACGGCCAGCGCCCGCAGTCACTGCCATTCAAAGACAAACCTGGCCAATGCCATATTCTCATTACGCCAACACATATGCGATTTAGCGATTGCAGTAGCAATCCTTGGGCGATAACTGAATTTTAACTCAATAAAAGACTTATCTCAAAGAGTGCCTATCATAGTATGTCTAGCGTTTTGCTGCCACGCTTGTAGCTTGATATGTAAAAGCGCATACTAGCTATACCATGGAAGGGAATGAATTCGACATCTTTTCCCGGCTAGAGCACGAGATTGGTCGTGATCTCTCTAGCTGGCGACGTGATATTCTTGGCAAGTATGAGGTGTGTTACCGAGTTGCTTTGGAGATCGAGGAATCAAAAACCAACGAGCCGCTCGATCTGAACGACCCTACGGTGAGTCAGGCTATCAGGAGCCGGATACTCGACTTCCTTGTGTCTGAGTGGAGTGACCTTGAGACCTCGCCGCAACCGGGCGATTTTATTTCCGTAACTGGCGAGAGTTTTTGGCATGCTTTTGATGACGATGGAGAGCTAATGACTTTCAAGCTGCTCGCCGGCCAGAAAGTGCAGGGCACTCTGGCGTTCTGGGACATCCTGCCATA
>CAMLGO010000064.1 GCA_946479665.1 uncultured Candidatus Saccharibacteria bacterium | reverse complement strand
GCGCGAGTGGTGGAATTGGTAGACACGCTAGCCTTAGGAGCTAGTGCCTTCGGGCGTGAAGGTTCAAGTCCTTTCTCGCGTACCAAAGAAAAAAGACTGTCGAAAGATAGTCTTTTTTCTTTTAGCCTTGTACTATGCCGAACTTCTTGGTATAGTAACTACATAACATGTCCTACGTTATGATCGCACCCCAAGAGAAATCTTGGGGCTGCTTTTTTATTCAGGTCACTTCATCAATAAAAAAGAGACGCTCTTACGTCTCTCGGCGGTAATAGGTGAGTACCGCGTTTCCATAACTACGATTGTCCACCACAACAACTCCCGTTTTGGTTGGTAACTCACCCTTACCTGGGTGTGATAATATCATAAGTCCACCTGGTTTTAATAGGTCGAATATACGATCGACTGTGGAAAACTGCGTGTCCCAGTATGGCGGATCAGCAAAAATAATATCGTACAGCTGGGGATTTTTGGTTCCGAGCCAATTTGATACCGTTGTTCGAATGAGTGTTGCTTTGTCTCCCACTCCAAGAGATTCAATGTTTCGTGCAATATAGCGTTGGGCCGTACGATCTTTATCAACAAATGTCGCGCTTTTCGCGCCACGGCTAATAGCTTCGAGACCAATTGCACCCGTACCAGCAAACACGTCGAGCACTTCAGCATCGGCAATTTCGCCAGCCAAACTATTAAATAGAGCATTGCGAATCCGTTCGCTCATTGGGTGGGTGCGGCGATTGTTCGGGGCGGCGATTTTTAATCCGCCGTAGTAGCCTGCAATAATACGGATATTCATTATTTCTTCTCCGCCAACAGCACAGCTTGATACCAGCCAAGAATAACCGTATTGATAATTTCCGGAATCAACGTTTTTCTCGTCTCGTTCGCAAGATGGCGTGTCCAGTTTTTGGCACTAAACTCATCGTACATCTTCATGGCATCAACCATATGAACAGCCTCCATGAAAAGCACCCTGAAGCCTTCCTCTTTCAAACGACCGATCATACCCTCCGGCAATGTGCTTTCCTTGAATGGAAGCGGTGCGATAGTTGATGCAACGCCAAGCTCAAACGCCAGATGGGTCGTAAAGATACCATTCGTTCCCCAATACTCCCAGTTATTGCGAAGCTGGTGACGGCGCGTCTTGCCTGGCAGAATCAACTTCTCTTTAGTTGTAGTACGAGTTTCTAGTCCCTGTCCACCACGTAATTCCTCAAGCTTAGCTTCAAGCGGGTAATGATGCGCAGGCGTCAGGCCATCAACGATCGCATGCGCCATCCATGCCGCTTCAAATGCCGCACGTTCATCATTTTTCGTCTTTAGCGCCACGGCTAAGTTTTCAATATGATCATTGATCATCTCCAAGAGTGCGGTGTCATCCGGCTTTGATGGGTCAATATAGTGCCAGGGTTCATCCTTGGCCGGGCTCTTTCGTTTGATGCCGTCAGGACCATTGAGACCCTCGAAATGAAGAATCTTCGCAATCGACGGGAAATAGACATCATGCTCAAGATGATGCTTAATATGTCGACGAGCGACGCGATCAATTTTTTGATGCACGCCCATAACACGGCCAGATTTTGTACGAAAAGTTGTTCCAGAATACATCTCAGTCTATTCTAGCATTATAGAGGGGTGTAGTCATTGCAAAAGAATAACTCACAAGGAGACTAAACTGAGCCCTCGCCGTTCAAGCTCGTCGATAAGCTCATCGTTTGGAAAAAACTTGTCTGCTCGTTCTGCATTTGTCCGCTGTCTCAATTCTTCAACCGTCCCTATGAGTGGTGCACGTATACGACCGTCGTCTTCAACCGAATATTGACTCTTCTCGGTAGAATGAGGTTCGTAGCCCATGCGGACCATAGCACGAATAGCCAGCGATTGAACATAGTAGGCTTGAAGTTCACCACGCAACGCGTCCTTCCGCATATCATCAATCGTCTCATGTCTCTGCACCGGATTCCAGCCGCCCTCGGCAATATGATCCAGTTCGTGAATCATCACCGATGGATCAACGCGAAAACCACTTGGATATTTAATTGCCATCATAGGCCGACCATTGATCTGACCTGCATGCACTCCATTGCTATCTGACTCTACTCTAAAGTGATTAGTTTGATGCTGCACCATTGCAGTCGCAGTATCACTAATGCTCATGAGCACGGGCTCGTTCCTATCGTGATAAGCAATCACCTGATCCGTTGTAGCGTCTGTCCAGTGTTCGCCCCCCGGCAAGGATTCTCTCAGCACCTCTGTCGCACGGGCACGTTGAGCATGGGATGGAAGTCCCATTTCGGCCGGGAAAAGAACTGACTCCCCAGGCTTCAGAGCAAGCACTGGGATCGAGCTATCGTCAGACTTCTTAAGTATCGCCTTACCGTGTCTATGATTAGGAACATAAAGATTATTTAAACGTCGCTCATAGAAAAGTGCCATAGTGCCAAGGTGACGAGACATCTGCTCATGCAAGAGCACATCACGTGTTGCCTCTATTGAATGGTCAATAAAGCTATGTCGCTCTTTCTTTTCTGATGATATGAAAAACATTAAAGCATATTACCATAATTATAGCGATATGTCAATTTAGTGTGGTTAGTCGCTGATATTGTTCAACTTGTGCTGCCAGTTGTTTGTATTGTAATAGGTTGTCACCTGATGCGACGAATGCCTTGGCCGCCTTTTGCGCACGGGCGATCAGCTTTGTATCTGAGAGCGTGGCAATCTGAAGGTTGAGCGCGCCGTGCTGCGCTCGTCCGTATATCTCACCAGGTCCACGAAGCTTCAGATCGACTTCCGCCAGATAGAAGCCATCATTCGACTTCTCTATCTCTTTTAGACGCTGGGATGGCTTACTGCTATCACTCATCACTAAGTAACAATAACTTTGATGCGACGAGCGTCCGACACGGCCACGCAGCTGATGGAGCTGACTCAGCCCAAAACGATCAGCGTTTTCAATCATCATTACAGTTGCGTTTGGAACATCGACACCAACTTCAACCACGGTGGTACTTACTAATATATCGAGAGTACCTGCGCTAAACTGCGACATGACAGCATCTTTCTCATCCGGCTTCATCTTGCCATGGAGTAAGCCGATACGGCGATGCTTAAAGATTGAATTCTGCAGCTTTACGTGCTCAGACTGGACACTTTTTATCTCGTTATCGGGATTATCATCAATGAGGCTGCAGATCACATACGCCTGGCGACCCGCGGCTATCTCCTTATCCATTGCCTCGTACAGCTGCGCCCGACTGTTTGGCGACCATATCTTCGTCGCAATCGGCTTTCGGCCTTTTGGCAGCTCATTAAGGATACTTACGTCAAGCTCGCCGTACACCGTGAGCGCAAGGCTACGTGGAATTGGCGTCGCGGTCATCGCAAGGAGGTGTGGCATATGCTCAGACTTCTTCAATAGCTCCTGGCGCTGCTTCACGCCAAAGCGGTGCTGTTCATCGATCACGACAAATCCAAGTTTGTGGAATTTTACCGTTTCCTGAATAAGAGCGTGGGTACCAACAACAATATCAACCGCTCCCGAGGCAATCTGTTCATAGAGCACCTTGCGAGCTGATCCCTTAACGCTACCTGTTAGCAATCCGACCGTCACGCCAAATGGCTGAAGCAACTTTGTTAAGGTTTCAGCGTGCTGCGACGCCAGTATCTCGGTTGGTGCCATTAGTGCCGTCTGGAAGCCATGGTGGGCCGCCTGGTGCGCCGCAAGGCCCGCCACGACTGTCTTACCTGATCCTACATCACCCTGCAGTAGCCGGTTCATTGGCGTTTGCTTTTCAAAGTCCTGAATAATCTCCCAGGCAGCCCGACGCTGGGCGCCCGTTAAGTCAAACGGAAGTTGCTTCACGAAGCCAGCGACAACCGATTGCTCAAACGGAATATGCCAGCCAGTCAGTTTGGCATTTTCCTGCCGATTCAGTTGGCTCGCAAGCAGTAGTTGAAACAGTTCTTCAAATGCGAGTCGTTCACGGGCAGCTGCAACATCCTCGGCCTTTTTTGGAAAGTGCATCCCAAGCACCGCAGCTGAGCGCGACTCCAACTTCTCGCCACCAATCACGCTTGGCGGCAACGTCTCTGGCAACATCGTCATAAGTGGTCGCAGCTCAGCTAAAATCTTACGAACAAGCTGACTTTTCAAGCCTTTTATAGATCGATACACGGGCAGGAAGCGGTCGGTATTTACCGGCATATCGCTCACCTTTTCGGCACTTGGATTGCTCAGTTGATATTTATTGTAGTTAAACTCAAATGCACCGGAGAAAAAGAACTCTTCGTCACTTTTGGCGAGCTGCGTCGTACGGTACGGCTGATTAAACCACACCGCCTGCACCTTGCCGCTATCATCGGCCAGTGTTGCTGTCGTAATCCGCAGGCCACGACGCACCGGACGCGTCGAGATGCTTTCGCAACGCGCCTTAATTGTTGCATTGCCCGGATGAAGATCGGCGATTTTTACCACCTCAGAAAAGTCTTCATGCTTACGAGGTAAAAAATCAATAAGGTCACCCACCGTGTGAAGATTTGCTGCTGCAAATTGTTCACCGGTTTTGGATCCAACCCCTTTAATTTTTTCGAGCGGAGACAGCAGATTCATATAATTATGATAGCAGTCTTTTGTTCGCAGACTTAGCCTAGCGCACTAAGACGAAGTTATTTTTGCCTTTTTTAATCAAACTTGCTGCCACTAAGTGAGTATCCTCAGTAATCTTTTGGTCATTAACTGATATGCCACCACCTGCGATAAGGCGACGGGCTTCACCGTTACTACTTGCGATGCCAGACTGAACGAGGGCCTCAATTACCGTACCTGCACCATTCACTGCAGGAATCTCCTGTGCTAAAGCGTCAAGATCGTCAGAATTAAGATCGCTGAACGATGCATCGCCAAACAACACGTTCGTAACACGCATCACACTTTCAGTGCGCTCCTTGCCATGTACAAGCATCGTCACTTCGCGAGCAAGTGTTTTTTGAGCTTCACGATCACCCGGGTTAGCGGCATGACGTTCACCAAGTGCATCGAGTTCTTCTTTAGAAAGGAGTGTGTAAATTTTTGCGTAATCAATCACACCCTCATCGTCAACATTCAGCCAGAACTGATAGAACTTGTAGACGCTCGTCTTCTTTGGATCAAGCCAAA
>CAMLGO010000063.1 GCA_946479665.1 uncultured Candidatus Saccharibacteria bacterium | reverse complement strand
AAAGTTCATTTCAGAAACCATTACATCACCGTTTGCACTAATACCTTCGACGATCGCAACGTGACCGAATCCACCGCCGCCGCTTGATGTCTGCAAGACTGCACCTACAGCTGGCGTATGGTTCACAAGATAGCCGGCTGCACCAAGAGTTGATGCCCATGAGTATGCATTGCCGAGAACAATACCTGGAAGTGGGCGACCGATAGCCTGACGACGTTCCCATGCATACCATGTACACTGTCCGTAGTAATTACGGTTGCCGTCCGAAGTTGCGGCACGGTTAATGTACATGAATGAACCGCTACCTGTATACGATGCATACGAGTAGCCCGAGAAAAGGCTTGTCGTCGATTGTCGCGGCGCCACATAACCAGGACGATCAGCCTCAGGCAGTTGTCCATTAGGCACGAGAATCTGGGCACCAACCTTGATACCAGATAGCTCAAGGTTGTTGAAGAGGATGATACGATCCTTATCTGATTTGTATTTCTCAGCGATCGACTCAAGAGTATCACCATCTTTTACTGTGTAAATAACACCGTCAACTTTAGGAATAAGCAATGTCTTACCTGGCTCTAATAGATCTGATGTAAGATTATTCGCCCACTTAATGGTTTCATTACGAAGTCCATACTGTGCCGCCACAAGATCTACCGTGTCTGATGTTTTTGTCACATATGTCTGTATACTACGGGCCGTTGTCGTTGGCTGAACGACTTGCGCCTTACTAAGAAGCGTGTCGTCTGACTGCGAGAGGTCATTTTTTGCCGACATCGTAACAGAAAGGTTAGCCAGAATCGGTGCGACTGGCATATCGGTTGTCTCAGCCAGGTTGGCGGCGAGATTTACGGCAACCATTTGATCAACTGATGGCTTATTTGACGATAGAGCAGGAGTTTGGCTAGCTGCATTTGCCGCTTCTGTGGCATTCGCCAACTCAGCATACGACTGAGGCGGACGATAGCCAATAGCAACCAATGAGATAACTAAAAGAAATATGCCAGTATAAGCAGCAATTGTGCTTGATTTCGGCATACCCTTAGCCTTGCGGCCTTTATGGTGTCGGGCGAACACCTGCTGCTTTAAGGCAGCTGTAGATGCATGAGACGAGCTCGCTGCATGTTGATGATTACGAATTATCGTTCTCCTGCCGCTTATATTACTACAAGGGCGTCTACCTTACTTTGTCTTTCTTCTCGCAAATTAGAACGGGGTACGTTGTCGACCGATTATTTAATTGATATTAGGTAAAAAGTTCTTTTCGGTACCCGTGCGACATTTATTGGCAGGCTCATTCATGATTCACACTTCCCACTCGCGCATGCAGTCGTTGACTGACATTTAGTAGCTGAAGTCATAAATGTGCTTATATAAGTGTATCAACTCTTGTAAAATAAGTCAATTTATTTTGTAGTATATATTTACAGATAGACTAAGGGATAGCGCAGCCAATTTTACAGTGGTCAACGATGTTTTTCTCATGTTGCTCATTTGTCGTAGAGAAGTAATTTTTCTGATCATCACCGGTCAGAAAGTAGAGATAATCACCCGCAGCAGGTGCCGCGACGGCCTTTATTGCAGCTAAGCCCGGGCTACTGATTGCGCCCGGAATGCCAGCATGTATACGGGTATTATACGGCGTATCGACAGCGACCGATCGCGGCTGGCCTGTTTTATCGGCACCATAATAGGCCGTTACATCAGATCCGAGCGGCATACCCATGGCATAACGCTTCAGGAATACCTGCGCCACCTGTGGCATATCCGCCTCATGCGCGCCCATCTCGCTCTGAATGATCGACGCCAACGCAATGCCTTGGTAAAGAGTAAGCCCCTGTGCCTTAACGCCAGGAATAAGATCATTTTTAATAATTGCAGCATAAAACTCATCGAACGTACGCTGCAGGATCTGTTCAACCGTACTTCCCGCCGAGAACGTATATGTTTCGCCGTAAATATAGCCTTCGAGATCGGCCATGACCGGCTTACCTTGGAATACTGGTGAATCATAGGGCTTCTTGAACGCAGTATCCACTTCAGTTTGACTATAGCCAGCTGCAAGAAGTACCTTTTTATTTTCAGCGACCGTTGCGCCGGGCAAGAACGTTATCGAGAATTGATCGGTTTTACCTGCCACTAGATGATCGACGACAGTAGCAGTCGATTCGTGCGGTGACAAGCTGAATGTTCCCGCCTGCAGCTTGTTGCGGGTGCTCGTCAGACGAGTATAGATATTAAATGCAGTGAGATCTCGAATGACCTTCTTTTCCACTAAGAGAGACCCGATATCATCTGGTGTCGTGCCACTTTCAATCGTAATGCGCACCCGAGTAGCCTTCGGATCACTCGAAACAGGTGATATTTGATGCTGATACCAGAAAAAAGCACCGACAAGAAGCAAGACACCAAGCGCGAGAATGCTTCCAATAATCAAACCGATTCGTTTGCCGAGCGGCATTGAACGCTTGCGTGGAATCGCCAGTGGAGCTGGTGCAAGCTGCTCATTGTCCGCAATTGACTGCTGCTCTTCTAGCGGTATCATTTGGGGCGGTGACGTGACCGGCGGATCAGCTGGCGACTGCGGTGTTTGTGTTCGATTCCTATTGGGCGGCAAAATATCATTCATGCTAACTGCTCCAAATAATCCTGAAGGATAATCGCCGCTGCTTGAGCATCAATATCTCCCTTGGTGTACGGCTTCTTGTAGCTCTTTAGCCGCTCTTCAGCGATAACACTCGTGAGCGACTCGTCCTGGAAAATGATCTCGGCGATATCTGTTAATCGTCGAGCAAATGCCTCTACGTATGCCGTCTGTGCGGTTGTCTCACCCGATTGGTTGCGCGGATAGCCGACAATGATCGTGTCGGCTGATTCTGTCACGGCAAGGCGTGCGATCGCTTCTATTTCATTACCATCAACTTCGATTGTTTCGAATGGCACCGCCAAACGAATCGCATCATCACCTACGGCCGTACCAATGCGCTTTTCACCGACGTCGAGACAGAGAAACGAACGCTTATGACTCATTGAGCTTGAATTCAACGTTCACTTTATTGACGTCGTTTGGTACCGCCGTCACCCAGAATGGCCAGAACTTCACATCAACATCTCGAACGCCCTGGATTGATTCAATCTGTGACTGCACTTCACCATAGCGTTTACCCTTGGCCTGCTCCTTGACATCCGCATCCTTGATATTCGGACCAATCTTGCCAGTGGCCGTAAGGGTTACTGTCGAAACTCCATCACCAGTAGCAAATTGGGCGAATGTTACTTTGTCGCTACCGTTCTCATAGACTCGCTGGTCACCCTTGCTGTCGAGTTGCTTCTTCAAACTGGCATCAAGATACGTATTGAGGTCAGTCTTAGCGATACCTGTCAGTGAATAGGTTACTTCGCTCGTGAGCTTTGCCTTGCCTGTCGCTTCTTGATCAACAGCCGGGGTGGATACTGGCGTTGCTTGAGCGGCAGTATAGCTTTGATCAATAACTGTCGCGTCTTGGCCAAAGAGAGGCTGGAGTTGTTGCTTTACCGTGTCGTCTTTTTGCTCTGCAAGCTTAGCTGTAGCAGCTTGAACATCCTGTGATGTCACAACCTTAATCTGACGCTTCGTTCCGCCTGTCATATTGCTTCCCTGAGCGGTAAATCCGCCAGTCGATGGCTGGTATGGGCGGGCTGAAAGATTATACTCTTCACCAATAGCAGAGGCGACTACATGAACAGTCGCAGAATCTTGGACAACGCCGCCAGGTCCGATAGTCGTGCCATTAAGTGTAGCTGCTTCGGTGCTGACAAATGTATAGCTACCAGATGTAAAGCTGGTACCGGCAGGAACAGAGATTGGATTACTCGATACTGACGTACGATTAAGCTGCATCGTACCACTTGCCTTGTCGCCAACATCCTTCGTGCCAGTGGCATCAAAATCAACGCTGAGCTGCTTCTTTTGTTGTTGGATTTGAGAATGGATGCGGTTAGCTGCAAAGTCCGTTGCTGCGTTTGGATCAAGTGTTACTTTTTGACTCACGGTTGTTGCCGTTGTTTGAGCCGTAATGACAACTGTCGCTCGTGGTGCGAACCATATTGCCCATACCAAGAACACCAAGAGAAGAATACCACCGCCAATAATCAAGAAAAGCTTCTTACGAAAATCATTAAAGTTCGGTACTTTCTTGTTTGATTTTTTCACGTTTGGCCGCGCAGCAAGCACTGCAGCACTTGGTACGGCTCGTTTTGTAAACGCTTCTTCTTTAGTGATATCACCCACTGCTTTATCAAGAGATGGATCGTCAGACGACGACTTTGCATCTGCAGTCCGCGCCAAATCGCCAACAGGCAGGCTTGAGCCATCAATTACATCTTCGCCATCATCAATATCGAGAGCGCTGATCTCTGCCAACTCTGGTTTGCTTTGAAGATTGCGCGCAATCGGAATCTTGGCTGCTGCTGCGAGTGCGATCAGCGCTTGGTTGTTTGTGATCAACACCAGTCGCTTATTGTTCGTGTCGGCTGTTCGGCCGATCAAACGAAGATTCACTGCACTCTGAAGAACACCAACGCGCTTTGGCGGCACAAGAGCAACAATCTTCTCTTTGGCGTTTTTTACTTTGCCAATAATGGCGGTGATATCGTCTTCGACATCAATGTAGATGACATCTTTATTCATAATTAAATTCGAAGGATTCTGTTTAGTTTGTCTTTGATGCTATCGCTTTCGCTACTGCCTATTATTGTATCATAGCCAACTCGGAGCAAGCCCATGGCGGTAATGAAGGTATGGTCGTTGACCTTGCCCGAGATATCCTTGATGCCGACTACTTCGTCAGGGCTAATGTGATGAACGGTTGGCTTTTTCGTGAATGGCAGGTCCTTATACCATTCTTGGGTCGACAGCGCATCAACAAGGCGGTCTAGGCTAGCGCCGCCGCCACATAGTAGAATGCGATTTGGCAGGTGATCAACAGAGTCAAATTCACTCAGTGCTAGCTCAACACCAGACAGCCAGACCTCAAGGGTTTTATCGATAGCGGCATTCGCCTCTTTGGCGACGCTTGGCTTGATTTTTTCGCTATCAATATTCACCTTGAGCTTTTCAGCATCGCTGTAGTTAAGATCCATCTCGCTGGCAATCGTGCGCGTAAAGCTACGGCCACCGATGCCAAACATTTTTGTACCTTCAACACCACCGTCGTTCACGACGGCAATATCGGTCGTACCACCACC
>CAMLGO010000062.1 GCA_946479665.1 uncultured Candidatus Saccharibacteria bacterium | reverse complement strand
CAATCTGGCGGAAGTGATTATTGCCCAGAGTCATCCGTTGCTGCAATCAACGGCTACTACTGTAGTGGCACGACAGGGTCGATTGCCAGCCTCTATAGCAACACAGTCAAACTAGATGCGAGTGCTGCAGAAGTGCCGACTGGCGCGCCCGGAGCGTATGTCGGTCGTCAAACGACACGCGACAACAACGGCAGCAATACCTTCGCTATCACAGGCGGAGAAGTATATTGCGTTTCAGGCTGGGCAGCCACAGCCAGCTCAACAGTCACGCACACTGTTGGTATTTTCATAACCGGTCCATCACTTTCCAACCAATGGCGAGGCGTAACTAACTTGTCGCCTACAAGCAGTTGGCAGAAAATGTCCGGCTGCATTACTATTCCAGCCGGCTACACCGTCGGTCGTCTATGGACACAAAACAACGGAACAAATGGCACAACCGCCGATGCACCCTGGTATCAAACAGCGATAACCCTTACAAAACAATAAGACGGTCCGTTGCTGCAAACTCTGTAGTGCAATGCACCGTCTAGAGATTGGTGCTAGATTCTACGCTTTTTCCGACTAGGCGCAATATTCCACTCGGTTCCTCGATAGCGAGTCGTACGATTTCGTTGGCACGCTCCTGGGAGTTTGCAACGCTATATGTCCGTAGCTGCGGAGCATTGCCCGATGGTCGTAGGTGGGCAATATCGCCATTCTCAAAGAATATTCTTATGCCATCGAGAGAATCTGTCTTTATAATGTCGCTAAAACCATCATCACTGGTAAAGTATTGACCTAGCTCGGCTCGGCTTTCATTGCTATCTTCGGCAAATGATTCAAGAATTGCACGCGATACCTCAACAGGGAAATTATCAATCAGACCAGCTTGAGTAAAGCGTGCTGGCAACTCACTAAAGAGCACTGAAATAGTCTTCCCTTGCTCAGCCGCGCTGACAAGCGCAATCAAGATCGGCAGAAAAGCATCACGCGTCGGTAATGATGGAAGTACACTTCCGTTAATAGTAAAGTCTTGAGCAAGCAAGAAGCCGCCGTTCACTTCCCATCCAACAGCCTTTGTCTTACCCTCTTCGATAGCCTTATTCATGGCAACAATCACGTAGGGCGATCCGATACGCGTATGTAGATAGCCAATATCATTAGTGTTTAAATATTGGTCGACGGCGTCGCTACTACTAACTGGGATAGCCGCAAAGTCGGCGTCCAGCCATTTTGCCACTACCGCGCCGAGTTCATCGCCGCGGTGGAATATGCCATTTTCATCAATCACAAATGGTCGATCGCTATCACCATCGGTTGATACAATCGCAAACACACCAGGATACTGCTGCGAGAGCGACTTAAAGTATGCTTGGTCATCAGGTGTTACGTTTTCCGTATCGATCGGCACAAACACATCACTTCGCCCAACCGTCACAATCTCCGCGCCTAAAGTCTGTAGAAGTTCAACAAGCATATCACGCCCAACGGCGGAATGTTGGTAGACAATAATTTCTTTGCCAGCTAGTGGCTTGTTATTAAATACTGACGCAAAGCGCTCTATATATAGACGAGCTGCTTGGTCGCTTGCCATCGGCAGCGAGCTCTTGGTCTCAAACATACCTTCAGTATCGAAGATGGAACTCTCCGCATCTGATTCGAGGACTACTTGACGCTCCTCGGCGACGGCCTGCTTAATACTCGCTTCATCGTCCTTGAGAATTTCACCACCCAGCTTATAAAACTTAATCCCATTACGATCTGCTGGGATATGACTGCCGGTCACCATGATACTTGCCGCATCATTATGACGTGCGAAATTCGCAACCGCTGGAGTTGGAATAAAACCACAAAATTCCGCCCTGTACCCTTTATCCGTAATCGCAGCAATAACCGCCCGGATAATGCGTGGCGTGCTGTCCCTCAAGTCGCCAGCGACATAAACAGTGGAGCCAGCCTCTAAACTTTGTTGCTCCTGCAGGAATCGCAGAAAACCAGCCGTGTTGATATAGCATTCAAGATCTGTCATATCCTCGACCAGACCACGTAAGCCGCTGGTTCCAAAGCCCAATTCAAGTGGAGTATAACTCAATGATTCAGCAAGACTTACCATACGATTTAGTTGCTCTTTGCTTCTGCTTGCAGTTTCTTGGCGACCTCACCCGTGCGATGGCTCACGTCCTTACGAGAAATAAGAATACCATCTGGGGTATTTACCACAACAATATTATCAAGACCAATCACAGCAATCGGCTTTGCTTCTTCATTGCGGATATATACGTTCTCGACATCGATTGGATTAATCCCCTCACCGCGGAAGTAATTGCCATCTTCGTCTTTTGCGACAGCATCGTGAAGGTCTTTGAATGACCCGACATCCATCCAGTCAAAGCTCGCAGATACAACCGCAAGGCTCTGCGCTTTTTCAATAAGCGCAATGTCAATCACTTGATTATCAAGCGCGAGGTACGCTGCGTTGTACTCTTCAGACTGAGGAGTCTCAATTGCCGCAAGCTTATCAAAGCTCGCTTCGAGCTCTGGGGCACTTCGCTGCACTTCGTTCAAGAACGTATTAATCGAACCGACGAAGTAGCCACAGTTCCACAGATAATTACCCGATTCAACATAGCGCTGGGCCGTGTCAAAATCAGGCTTCTCTTTGAACGACTCCACATTGTAAACACCAGAGTCGGCATCGATCACGCCATCGCGTTCAATGTAGCCAAAGCCTGTCGACGGGAACGTAGGCTCGATACCGATAAGTGTGATCTCATTGTTCGCAGCTGATACCTTTGCAGCTACTGCAAATGAGCGAGCGAAGCCATCAATGTCGCGAACATAATGATCGGAGTGGATGAATGCAATCGGCTCATCTTTGCTATGCGTGCGCGCAATGACATCTAGAGCAAATACGATACAGTGTGCAGTACCGCGGCGACCCGGCTCAATCAAGAAGGCGCTATCTGGCAGCTCTGGGAGCTGTTGCTTTACATGGTCAGAGTGGCTTGCCTCGGTTACGACATAAATCGTATCGCCAAGCTTGGCGGCACGGTCGTACGCCGTCTGAAGCATTGTTCGCTCGCCAGTAAGTTTTAGAAGTTGTTTTGGATAATTCGAAGTTGATAGTGGCCAGAGGCGGGTACCCGATCCACCGGCTATAATTACAGTAATCATACAATCTATTATACCCTATTCACAAGTCAACGAATGTTATACTTATGCTATGAATATTCTTGTTACGGGCGGAACGGGTTATATTGGCTCGCATACTATCATCGAGCTCATTAATAGTCAGCACTCCGTCGTTGTCGTCGACAATCTTATCAATAGCAGCCAGGAATCGATTAATCGCGTCGAGAAATTAACAGGCTCAGTAATCCCATTTTATGCAGTAGACCTCAAAGACACGGAAAAACTCTCGGGCATATTTGATAAGCACAATATTGACGCTGTTATTCACTTTGCCGGACTTAAAGCTGTTGCAGAATCAGTCGATAACCCGCTCCTCTACTATCGCAATAACTTAGATTTAACTCTCGGCTTATTAGAGGTGATGGAACGGCATGCCGTTAGCCATCTCATTTTCAGTTCATCAGCCACAGTCTATGGAGATGCCCCTATCCCATACACCGAATCAAGCACAACCGGACAGGGAATTACCAATCCCTACGGTCAAACCAAACACATGGTCGAGCAGATCATCAAGGATTTTAGCCAGATACACCCCAATGGCACTTACACCATCTTGCGCTACTTCAACCCCGTTGGCGCTCATGAAAGCGGGCTAATTGGCGAAGATCCCAAAGGCATACCCAATAACCTTATGCCTTTCATCTCACAGGTAGCATCTGGAAAAAGAGATAAGTTGTCTATCTTCGGAGGTGACTACAATACACCAGACGGCACCTGTATTCGCGATTACATTCACGTCGTAGACCTTGCCAAGGGACATGTGGCTGCGCTCAAGCAAATCAATCCAGGTTAT
This sequence comes from uncultured Candidatus Saccharibacteria bacterium, assembly GCA_946479665.1. Next base: position 1,350 of record CAMLGO010000062.1, on the reverse strand, counting down.
CATGTTTACAATCTTGGTTCCGGCAAGGGCACATCGGTACTCGAGCTTGTTAATAGTTTCATGCAGGCCACCGGTGTATCAATTCCATACGTGATTGAAAGTCGACGAGCTGGCGACTTGCCTAAATTTTATGCCAACCCAGATAAAGCCCTGACTGATCTTGGCTGGAAAACCGAAAAAACGACCACTGACATGTGTCAAGATGCCTGGAAGTGGCAATCCCAGAACCCAAATGGATTTTCCGAGCAGCTGTCCTAGCCTAGGTAACGTATATGCTCTTCCGGTAGTCGAAATAGTCCTTCGTCATGACGTCGTTGATCAAGATAGTGGGCTGTAAAGCCAACCGATCGGCTCAGAACAAATAGCGCGTTAAAGAACTCTATGTCGATCAACTCTTGTAGTTGATTGTTGTCATATGCAAGCTCCGACTCTAGGATGTCAAGAAGAATAGCCGCAATAACACCATCAACATTCAGGATTAAATTAGCCTTCTTGGTAGTTGTTATATTTTCAACAGATAGCGCAAATTTTAGATACCTATCACCATTACTGTTACCGGCAAACTTAATGAGAGCGGCAACACGCGGATCCGGAAGGTCAAGACGGTATTTTTTATGACCTATACCAGAAATTATCCCTCCTTTTTGAACTGCCCCCTCGATAAATTCGAGCGCCGTCTGTCCAGTTGCAACACCTTGAAGCCAGTGATCAGCTGCAGCATTAATTGCACCACCAAAACGAGGTCCTATGGTTAATAACCCGGCAGTCAAGCTTGAAACCAAGTCTTTGCCTGCCCTTGCGGTTATAATCGTATTCACTGCGCCAGAGACGTATGGACCATGGTCTACCAAAAGCCGAAGAACATAATCAATAAATTCAATAACCTTCCGCGAACTCACAGGCTTACCTAGAAGCATCGATACAACAAGTGATGCAATTGAATTACTCTCAATCGTTGACAATAGATCCTGGCCAAGCAACTGAACATCACCCTGTTCATCTCCAGAAACGTGGCTTATAATCATTGTTCGACGGCGATCACCTATAGTGCTCTTTGTATGCTGATGGAGCGACTCTGCAGTGCGCCGAGAAGTAAGAGTACTTGCGATATCCGCAAAGGTTTCACACACCAAGACACCCTCGGTACGCAATACGTTCTTTTTTGCGCTTGCCGATTCGTCCTGGTTCTGTGCCAAGGCCTTAGCGTGACCAAACTGAGGAGGAGTTTCGAATAACTCAGCCACAGTTCCGGCGATGTATGCAATAATCTCTTTCGTTATTTTACCCTCGTGAATAAGAGCTGCGATTTGATATTCATCAACTCCGCCTAGCTCGCCAAAATAAACAATC